>DASXNC010000330.1:0-6072 GCA_036495325.1 Steroidobacteraceae bacterium | reverse complement strand
GCCGAGCACGCGGGCGAGATCGTCTCGCGCGAGGATCTGCTGGAGCGAGTGTGGGGGTATGACGTTTTTCCGTCGACCCGCACGGTCGACAATTTCATTCTGCGGCTGCGGAAGCGCTTCGAGCGCGATCCTGCGAATCCGCAGCACTTCCTCACCGTTTGGGGAGTCGGGTACCGGTTCGTCGCCGAAGGCGAGGCGTCTGCGGTTGGGGCCGCGAGCGAGGATCGCGGGTGACACCAGGCGCTCGCCCTTTGAAGATCGGCACGCGCGGCTCCGAGCTCGCGCTCTGGCAGGCGCGCCGCGTTGCGGAGCTCGTGGCGGCTCAACCGGGCGCACCTCCCGTCGAGCTCGTCCGCATCCGCACCGAGGGCGATGCGCGCACCGACATCGCGCTCTGGAAGGTGGGCGGCCAGGCGTTCTTCACTCGTGAGATCGATCGCGCGGTGCTCGCGGGCGAGGTCGATGCGGCCGTGCATAGTCTGAAGGATCTCGGCACGGTGCTCGATGCGGGCCTTGCCCTCTCGGCAGTGCTCGAGCGCGAGGATCCACGCGATGCGCTGCTCGTGCGGGCGGGGCATGATGCGGGCGCGGCTGAGTCGCCGCTCGCGCAGCTGTCCGCCGGCGCGCGGGTCGGTACGAGCAGCCTGCGGCGGCGCGCCTTTCTCGCTCGTGCACGGCGCGATCTGCAGTTGCTCGAGCTGCGCGGCAATGTGCCGACGCGGATCGAACGGCTCGCCGAAGGACGCTTCGATGGCATCGTCCTCGCGGCGGCAGGTGTGAAGCGGCTCGGACTCGAGCGGCACATCACAGCCTATCTGCCGTGCCGGGAATTCACGCCCGCGGTGTCGCAGGGGGCGATCGGCGTCGTGTGCCGGGAGACGGATGCGGAGACTGCGCGCTGGCTGTCCGCGCTCGATCACAGCCCGACGCGCATCGAGACGCTTGCGGAACGGGCGCTGCTGCGCCGGGTCGAGGGCGGATGTCAGGTACCGCTCGGAGCGGTCGGACGGCTCAGACGCGGACGAATGGCGTTGTTTGCCTGTGTGTGCGCGGGCGACGGGTCGGAGTCGATTACCGCGGAGGGGGAGATTGAGATCGGCGGTCCGGCGCGGGACGAGGTGCGCGCCGACGCGCCCGAGCGCGCCGTCCGCCTCGGCGAGCAGCTGGCAGAGGAGCTGCTCGGAAAGGGCGCGGGGCGCATCATTGCGCATCAGCGTGCGCCTGCCGCGGTCGAGCCGCCATGAGGCGAGCCACCATGAGGGTCGAGCCACCATGACGCGCGCCGTCGTCGTCACTCGCGATGAGCCGCGCGACGGGCCGCTCGGCGCGAGCTTGCGGGCTCGCGGGCTCGAAGTTCTCTGGTGGCCGGTCGTACGTATCATGCCGCCCGCCGATCCGCGGCCGTTCGAGGAGGCTCTGGCGCGAGTCGCGGAGTTCGATTGGATCGTGTTTGCGAGCAAGCATGCGGTCGAGGCGGTAGCCTCCGCGTCGCAGTTGCCGCCTGGCGTGCGGATCGCGGCAGTGGGTGCCGCAACGGCCGCGGCGCTTCGCGGTCACGGGTTGACCGCAGAGGTGGTTCCGGCTGAAGCGCATGCCGACGCACTCGTCGCGGCACTCGGAGAGCACATCGGCCCGGGCGCGCGCGTGCTGTTCCCCGCGAGCTCGCGCGCCCTGCCGACGCTCGGTGAGGGACTGCGGAGGCTCGGGGCGCGGGTCGTGCAGGTCGAGGCTTACCGCAACGAGGGCGCCTGTCTCGATGTCGTCGCGGCTCGCGCCGCGATCGACGCCGGAGCTGTCGGCGCGGTGACGTTCACGAGTCCGTCCTGCGTGGACGAGCTCGAGCGCGCCCTCGGGCGCGAAGCGTTCGAGCGGCTGCTCGGGGAGCAGGCGCTCGCGGTCGCACTCGGGTCCACGACCGCCGGCGCGCTGTCGGCGCGCGGCATTGAATCGGTCGTTGCTTCTCCGCCGACGCTCGAGGGGCTCGCAGCCACGACTTCTCAAGTATTGAACGGTTCAAAGCATTGACGGGTAGGTGACATCCAAATGGGTTTCCCTCTTTCTAGACCACGGCGACTGCGCCAGTCGGATGCCTGGCGGCGCCTCGCGCGCGAGACGCGGCTCACGCCGGACGATTTCGTCTATCCGATGTTTCTCGTACCCGGCAAGCGCGTGCGCCATGCGGTCGAGAGCATGCCGGGGGTGAGCCAGCTTTCGGTCGATGAATGCATCGCGGAGGCGAAGCGGGTTGCCGGGCTCGGCGTGGTGGCCATCATCCTGTTCAGCGCTCCGGCGGAGAAGGATGCCCGTGCATCGGCGTTCCTCGATCCGAACGGCCTCGTGCCGCTGGCCGTCAAAGGCATCAAAGACGCGTGCCCCGACCTCATCGTCTGGACGGACGTGTGCCTGTGCAGTGCGACGGATCACGGCCACTGCGGCCACGTGCTGCCCTCCGGCGCGATCGACAACGATTCTTCGATCGAGACGCTCGCGCAGGTCGCGCTCAACTATGCCCGCGCCGGCGCCGATGCGGTCGCGCCGAGCGACATGATGGACGGTAGAGTGCTTGCGATGCGTCAGCTGCTCGACCGCAGCGGATTCGCCACGACGCCGATCGTCTCTTACGCCGCGAAATACGCATCGGCGTTCTACGGTCCCTTCCGGGAGGCGGCGGATTCGGCGCCCGCGTTTGGTGATCGCCGCTCGTATCAGATGGACCCGGCGAACGTGCGCGAGGCGCTGCGCGAGGTCAAAGCCGACGTCGAGGAGGGCGCGGACGTGGTGATGGTGAAACCCGCCGGCCCATACCTCGATGTGATCCGGCGCGTGCGGGACACGGTTGACGTGCCCGTGGCGGCGTACCAGGTGTCGGGCGAGTACAGCCTCATCAAAGCGGCGAGCGCGAGGGGCTGGATCGATGAGCGGGCGGCGGCTTTCGAGACTCTGACTGGGATCAAACGGGCTGGCGCGGATCTCATTCTCACGTATTTCGCGCCGGAGATGTGCGGTTGGCTGAAGGAAAAGCGATGACAGTAGCGGATAAGAGCGCGGCCGGACGGGGCGACGCACATAGCGAAACGACTACGGTGGTGTCCGATTCGGGCGTGGCGCCGGCCGGCGGAGGCGGGGCGCCGAGCTCCGTCTTCCTCGACGCTTGCCTGCGTCGCCTGACGCCTTATACGCCGGTTTGGATCATGCGGCAGGCGGGCCGGTACCTGCCGGAGTATCGCGAGCTCAGATCGCGAGTCGATTTTGCGACGCTCACGCGCAGCGCCGAGCTTGCGGCGGAAGTGACGCTGCAGCCCGTGAAGCGCTTTCCGCTCGATGCAGCCATCCTGTTCAGCGACATCATGACGCCGCTCCAAGGCTTGGGCGTTGCGATCGACTTCGAGCCCGGCCCAATCATCCGGGAACCGATTCGCACCCGCGCGCAGATCGATGCGCTGCCGGAGCTCTTTCCGGAGCGCGACGTCCCGTTCGTGCTCGATGCGATCCGACTCGTGCGCCGGGCCGCTCCGCGAGAAGTGCCGCTCATCGGCTTTGCGGGGGCACCGTTCACCCTGCTGTGCTATCTCGTCAGCGGCCGGCCGTCGAAAGAGTTCGGGCCGGCGCGTGCCTTTCTTTACTCGCAACCCGAGGCCGCGGAGGCGCTGATCGACCGCCTGGCCGATGCCATGGCGGTGTACCTCGCCGCACAGGCCGCCGCGGGTGCACAGGCGCTGATGCTGTTTGAATCCTGGGCGGGACTGCTCGGCCCGCGCGAGTTTAGGCGCTTCGCGCTGCGTGGCGCGCGCCGCACGCTCGCGGCGCTGCGCCGTGCGCTCGGCCGCGACGGTACATCACCATCCGGCGGCGAGGCTGCGCCTGATGCGCGCGTGCCGCTCATCTACTACGCCAACCAGGGATCTACGTCCTTCGACACCATCTCGACGCTCGAGGCCGACGTGATCGGAGTTGACTGGCGAACCCCGCTCGGCGCCGCGCGGCGCGCTTTGGGTCCGCTCAAGGCGCTGCAGGGAAATCTCGATCCGGCTGTGCTTTTCGCGCCGCGCGCGGAACTCGAACGGCAGATCGATGTCGTGCTCGCTGAGGGGCGCTACGCGCCGTCACACATCTTCAATCTCGGCCACGGCATCTGGCCAGATACCGATCCGGATGCCGTCGCCCGCATGGTCGACTACGTTCATGAGAAGTCGGTCCGTGACTGAATAGAGATCCGAGCTAAGAGGAGACTGCCATGAGCGCTGACCCCGCCGCCGTCGAAGCGCTCATCCCGCGTGCCGTCGCTTATTTCCGCGATCTGCAGACGCGCATCTGCGCGGCATTCGAGGCGTTTGAGCCCTCGGCGCGCTTCCGAGCGCGCTCCTGGAGCCGCCCGGAGGGCCATGCGACAAAGGGCGGGGGCGAGAGCCGCCTGATGCGCGGAGCAGTTTTCGAGAAGGTCGGCGTCAACGTGAGCCACGTGTGGGGTACGCTCTCGCCGCAGGGGCGCGCGCAGGTGCAGGGCGCAGCGGAATCCGACGGTGGCTTCACGGCCTGCGGCATCTCGCTCGTCTCGCATATGGCGAATCCGTTCGTGCCCACCGTGCACATGAATCTGCGTCTCCTCTCAACCAGCCGCGTCTGGTTCGGCGGCGGTGCGGATCTCACGCCGACGTTTCCCGTGGACGAAGACACGGCGGAGTTTCACCGCGCGCTCGAGGGAGCATGCGAGGCCTACCGGCCGGGCGCGTATCGGGAGTTCAAGGAATGGTGCGACCGGTATTTCTATCTGCCGCACCGGCGCGAGCCGCGCGGGGTCGGGGGAATCTTCTTCGATGAGCTCGCAAGCGGGGACATCGAGCGGGACTTCGCGTTCGTGCAGGGTGTCGGCGCTGCATTCCTCGACGTCTATCCGCGCATCGTCGCGCGGCGGCGGGACACGCCGTACGACGAGGCCGCACGGGAGAAGCTGCTCTACAAGCGGGGCCGCTACGTGGAGTTCAACCTGGTTTACGACCGCGGCACGCGCTTCGGATTCGCGACGGATGCGGACCCTGAGGCGTACCTCATGAGTCTGCCGCCGGTCGTCAAATGGTGAAACCTTCGCTGATCGATGCCTACCTCCGGTCCGTCCCGGAGGACCGACGACGAGCACTCGAGGATCTCCGCACCAAGATTCGCTCTATAGTTCCAGGTGCGGAGGAGTGCATCAGCTATCGGATCCCCGCCTTCCGCCTGAACGGTGAAGTTATCGCGGGCTTCTGCGCGACCTCCAAGGGCTGTTCGTATTTCCCGTTCAGCGGGTCAACGCTCAAGGCCCTCGCGCGCGACCTCGGACGCTACGACCAGACGAAAGGTTCGCTCCATTTCTCGGCCAACAAGCCGTTATCGACGACGTTGGTGCGCAAACTGATCAGGACCCGTATCGACGAGACGAAAGCCTGATCCAGTCGCGTTGCGGGCGACCCGAACGCTCTCGAGAGACCGGCGCTTACAGCGGAGATCCCGCCATGATTGCAATTCCTCGTTACACGCCGCTGGTCACGCTGCTCGCGGTCGGGTACTACTTCTTTCTCGCGACTCGCGTCGCGCGGGCGCGTATCAAATTCCATGTCGAACTCCCGGCGACCTCTGGCCATCCGGTGTTTGACCGCATCTTCCGTGTGCACGTCAACACGCTCGAGTGGACGCTGACTTTCCTCGTACCACTATGGCTGTGCGCTGCATACCTGAACGATCTCACGGCGGCCGCATTGGGACTCGTATGGATCATCGGCCGCGTGTGGTATTTCGCCGGTTACAGCAAGTCAGTGCGGGGGCGCCTTCCAGGGTTCTTCGTCCAGTCATCAGCCTGCGGTTTGCTGTTCATCGGTGCCGGCGCAGGGGTTATCGTGCATCTGGTCGGGCACTGATTAGGAAAGAGCTCTATGGAACTGACCGGTGGATGCTTGTGCAAGGCAGTGCGCTATCGGGTCACCGAGGCACCTATCACCGCGCGCGCGTGCTGGTGCCGGATGTGTCAGACGATCGGCGGCGGAAGTGGCACAGTCAATGCGCTCTTCAACACAGCCGCGCTGAGTGTCGACGGTGAGC
>DASXNC010000329.1:0-1848 GCA_036495325.1 Steroidobacteraceae bacterium | reverse complement strand
CACATTCCGATGCACCTGGTCAAGATGAACGTCGAAAAAGAGCGGGAAATGTGCCACGAGGCACCGTTCTACGTCCTCGGCCCGCTCGTAACCGACATCGCACCGGGCTACGACCACATCACGTCGGCCATTGGCGCGGCGCTGGCGGGCGAGGCCGGCGCGGCGATGCTTTGCTACGTCACGCCGAAGGAGCACCTGGGGCTCCCCGACCGCAACGACGTGAAGACCGGCGTGATCACCTACAAGATCGCCGCACACGCGGCGGACCTCGCGAAGGGGCATCCGGGCGCGAGGGACCGCGACGATGCGCTGTCGCGGGCACGCTTCGATTTCCGTTGGGAGGATCAGTTCAATCTCTCGCTCGATCCCGACACCGCGTGCGCCTTCCATGACGAGACGTTGCCGAAAGAGGCCCACAAGGTTGCGCATTTCTGCTCCATGTGCGGACCTAAATTCTGCTCGATGCGCATCTCGCACGAGGTGCGCGCGGAGGTACGCCAGCGCGAGCAGGGGATGCGCGAGATGGCGGTCAAGTTCCGGGAGGCGGGCGGGGAGATCTACGTGCCGGCCGAGCCAGGTGGTGCGAAGTAGGCGCAGATGTCCCAAATGACCGTCATCGGTGCGGGCGTCGCGGGGCTCTGCTGCGCATTGGAGCTTGCCGAGCGAGGCGCTCGCGTCGAGGTCCTGGAGCGCGCCCCCGCGCTCGGTCCGGCATCCTGCTCGTGGTTCGCAGGCGGCATGCTCTCGCCGTGGTGTGAGCTCGAGAGCGCGGAGAGGCTGATCGCAGAGCTCGGGCACGAGAGCATCGGCTGGTGGCGCGAGCGGTTTGCGGGCACCGAGCTTCGGGGAAGCCTCGTCGTCGCGCACGGCCGCGACACCGGGGAACTCGCGCGCTTTGCCCGCCGTACGGAGCGGTTCGAGTGGCTCGATGCCGATGCCCTGGCCGCGCTCGAGCCGGATCTCGCCGGACGCTTCCAGCGGGCGCTCTTTTTTCCGCAGGAGGGGCATTTGAATCCCCGCGCGGCGCTCGCCGGCCTCACGCGGCTGCTCAAGGAGCGTGGCGTGGTGATCCGCTACGGCGTCGATGCTTCGCTGAACGAGCCGTCCGAGGCGCGAGACGCAGCGGTGCGTCCGCAGGGCGACGGGTCGATCATCGATTGCACGGGTCTTGCGGCGCGCGCGACATTGACGGATCTGCGTGGCGTCAAAGGGGAGATGCTGCTAGTCAGATCGGACGACATCGCGCTCTCGCGCCCCGTCCGCGTGCTGCATCCACGAATGCCGCTCTACATCGTGCCGCGCGAGGCGGGTCTCTACATGGTCGGCGCGACCATGATCGAGAGCGATCAGCCGACGCGCATCTCCGCGCGCTCGATGCTCGAGCTGCTCATGGCAGCGTACGCGCTGCATCCGGCATTCGGCGAGGCGGAGATTGTGGAGATCGGCACGGGGGTGCGGCCGGCCTTTCCCGACAATCTGCCGCGAATCCGCCGCACCGGATGCACTTTTCACGTGAACGGGCTGTATCGGCACGGATTCCTGCTCGCCCCGGCGCTCGCGCGCAGGCTGGCCGAGCACCTGATGAGCGGACGCTTCTATCCGGAGGTGATGAGCGATGAGGATCATCGTGAACGGCGCCTCGCGTGACACCGCGGCGCGGGACCTCGCCTCGGTGCTCGCGGAGCTGGGGCTCGGCGAGGCCGTCGTGGCGACTGCGCTCAACGGAGAGTTCGTGGCCTTCGGTGCGCGAGGTGTCACGCGGATCACCGAGGGCGACCGGCTCGAAGTGCTGGCGCCCATGCAGGGAGGCTGAACGATCATGCGCGAGCGATCTGCCGTCGGCTCGGG
>DASXNC010000328.1:0-3621 GCA_036495325.1 Steroidobacteraceae bacterium | reverse complement strand
CATTTTTATGCACCAGGGTTGGAGTCCCAGCCGGACGCGCGACGTATGTTGAATGATGACCAGCAGTTCGAACGCCGGGGTGCGATCGCACGGATCTTGCGGCGCGGAATCGTGCATCGGCAGAGCGAGCTCGTGAGCCTGCTCAAGCGTGACGGCTACGACGTGAACCAGTCATCGGTGAGCCGCGACCTGCGCGGGCTAGGTGTGCTCAAGGCGGGCGGACGCTACGTCATGCCGCCCGATGAGATCACCCGGGCCAACGGCGATTTCGGCGCGCTCGCGCAGTTCGTCCGTGGAGTGCGGACGGCGGGACCGAGCCTCACGGTCCTGCGCACGACGATCGGCGCGGCGCAGAGCGTCGCAGTTGCGATCGACAAGGCCGAGTGGCCGGAGGTGGTCGGCACGATATCCGGCGACGACACGATATTCATCGCGACCGAGCGCGAGACGGCACAATCGAAGCTCCTCGCACGCCTCCGCGACGCGTTCCACATCTGAGAGACCCTGATGAGTCCTGCCTCGCCCGGCGCAAAGCCGATCGTCCTCGCTTATTCCGGCGGCCTCGACACCTCGTTCCTCGTGCCGTGGATCGCGGAGCAGCACGGCCGTCCAATCATCACGGTGACGGTAGACACGGGCGGTATCGATGCCGCGGCCGCGCGCACGCTGAGAGAGCGGGCGCTCGAGCTCGGTGCGGTCGAGCACCATCTCGTCGATGCGCGGGCGGATTACTTCGAGCAGGTGCTGCGCTTCCTCGTGATGGGAAACGTCCGTCGCGGCCAGCTCTACCCGCTCTGCGTCGGCGCCGAGCGCGTGATGCAGGCGCAGACGCTCGCGCACATGGCGCGCAAGCTGGGCACCGACACGATCGCTCACGGCTGCACCGCGGCCGGCAACGATCAGGTACGGTTCGAGGTGGCGCTGCGCACGCTCGCTCCGGACCTGCACGTGCTCGCGCCGGTGCGCGACCGAGCCTTCAAGCGAAGGGAGGAACTCGAGTATCTCGAGAAGCGCGGCCTTCCGGTTCCACCCTTCGGCGCCGCGTACTCCGTCAACCGCGGACTATGGGGCGTCACGATCGGCGGCAAGGAGACGTTGACCTCGAGCGGCAGCATTCCCGATGAGGCGTGGGTGCTCACGCGCGAGGCGTTCGCCAGACCGCGCGAGCCCGAGCGGCACACGATCTCCTTCGTGCGCGGGCGACCCTCTGCGCTCGATGGCCGCGCGCTCGAGCCCGTTGCGCTCATCGAGGCGCTCGAAACGACTGCGGCGCCTTTCGGTATCGGCCGTGGCATTCATCTCGGCGACACGATCATCGGCACGAAGGGTCGCGTCGCCTTCGAGGCCCCGGCCGCCGAGCTGCTCCTCGTCGCGCACCGTGAGCTCGAGAAGCTCGTGCTCACGGGCCGGCAACAGCGGATCAAGGAACTCGTCGCCCAGCCCTATGGCGATCTCGTGCACGAGGGCCAGCTCCTCGATCCGGTCTGCCGCGACATCGAGGCGCTGCTCCTCTCCTCTCAGGAACGCGTGACGGGCGATGTGCACGTGCTCTTGAGGACGGGCAGCGTCTTCGTCGAGGGAGTCGATTCGCCGCACTCTCTCATGAGCGCCTCGAAGGGCGTGTACGGCGAAGCGGCAGGCGAGTGGACCGCGGCCGATGCGCTCGGATTCTCGAAGATTGCGGCGCTTCCGGGAGTATTTCATCGGCGTGCAGGGGAGCTGAAGTGAGAACTATCGTCGTCGACAAGATCGCCTCGGTCACTCAGGCGTGCGGCCTCGGACACGACGTGCGCATCTCCCCGGACATTCCTTCCGAGGAAGGTGTGGTCGTCGTGGTCGAGGTGCTGACGAACAAAGCGAACTACAACACGCTCGAGCTCACGAGCGGGCGCATGGCGAAAGTCGTCAAGGGCGACATCGTCGTTGGCGCACTCGGGCACCGAAAGGCGCTGTTCGGTTACTCCGGCAACGTGCCGCCCTCACTGCGCGCCGGCGATGTCATTCAGATGCTCAACATCGGCGGCGTGCTCGGCATCTGCGATTCGGTCACGCCCGAGAAGGGCAAGCCGTTCGACTGCCGCGTGCTCGGCGTGGTGCTGCACTTCCCTTATCTCGGGGAGCGCATCGGCGTGCCGGCGCGCGTGGGTTTCCGTCCGCTGACAGCCGATGCGCGGCTCGAGACTCGCGGTATCCCGGTCGTCGCGCTCGCGGGCACGTGCATGGAGGCGGGGAAGACTGCCGCCGCGTGCGCGATCGTGGGCCGCATGCGTCGCCGCGGGCTCATCGTCGATGCGTTCAAGGCGACGGGCGTCTCCTTGAGACGGGACATCCTCGCGATGGAGGACGCCGGAGCGCGCCAGTCGATCATCTTCACCGATCTCGGAGTCGTCACGACGACGGGTGCGAACGGCCCGGCGCTCACGCGCACCATGCTGACCGAGCTCGCCCAAATGAAGCCCGACGTGATCGTCTTCGAGCTCGGCGACGGCATCCTCGGCACTTACGGCGTCGATGCGATCCTCGAATGCCCCGACATCCGCGCCAGCATCACCGGTGTGGTGCTCTCCGCCAACGATCCCGTGGCCGCCTGGGGCGGCGTCAAGCTGCTGCGCGAGCGGTTCCAGATCGAGCCCTGCGTCGTCACGGGTCCGGCAACCGACAACCGCGTCGGCATCGACATCATCGAGAAGCAGCTCGGCGTGCGCGCGTTCAACGCGCTGAGCGACGGCGGCGCGCTCGGCGATCACATTATCGAGTCGGTCGGCCTGCTGCCGAAGTGCGCAGCGGCGTGACGGGCGCATGAGTGCAGGCGTCGGCATGAGCGGTCGGGTTCCCACGGTAGTGCTCGGCGGCAGCGGCTACGTCGCGGGCGAGCTGCTGCGCCTCCTCGCCGCGCATCCGCTGTTTGAGCTCGCCGGCATCCTCTCGGACAGCAAGCGCGGCGAGCCGGTCGCCGGAGCCTTTCCGCACCTTGCGTGCGCGTATCCGGAGACGCGCTTCAAATCGCACCCCGAGATCGAGGGGCTGATTGCCGAGCACCCGCGCTCCGCGATCCTCTCGGCTGCACCGCACGGCGTTGCGGCGCCGCTCATAGACCGGCTGCTTTCGGCGGCAGAGCGCGCCGGCACCGGCCCGCGCGTCGTCGACATCTCGGCCGATTTCCGCTATCGCTCCGCGGACGCTTATCAGACCGTCTACAAACACGACCACGGCGCGCCCCGACGCCTCGCGCAGTTCACCTGCGCTCTGCCCGAGCACCTGCGCGAGCTCACGACGCCGCACGTCGCGCATCCCGGCTGCTTCGCGAGCGCGATTCTCCTTGCGAGCGTGCCGCTGCTCGCGCTCGGGCTTGCGGCGCCGACGCTCTATGTCTCAGGAATCACCGGCAGCACCGGCTCAGGTCGCAAGCCGGTCGAGGGTACGCATCACCCGCTGCGCCACAGCGATGTGTACGCCTACAGCGCGCTCTCGCATCGCCACGTGCCTGAGGTCGCCGCGTGCGCGCTTGCCGCATCGGGCGTCGAGGCAGAGTTCAACTTCGTGCCCTCCTCGGGCCCGTTCGCCCGCGGCATCCACGTGACCGTGCAGGCGCCGCTTGCGCGGCCGGTCGATACGGCGGGC
>DASXNC010000327.1:0-5467 GCA_036495325.1 Steroidobacteraceae bacterium | reverse complement strand
CCATCGTGCGCTTCGTGGCGGGCGGCGCGGAGATCGCGAACGCGGAAGTCGAGCCTTCGCTATTGAGCCTCATCTGCCGCGAGCTGAACGACGCCCGCATCGCGCAGGGGCGGACCGAGATCTCGCTCGACCTGCTCGCAGGCTCACACGAGAGCATTCTCACCAATTTCTACGAGCGGGCGCTCGCGGATCAGCCCGCGGCGGTGCGCCGGATCATCGAGGACGAGCTGCTCACGGAGTCGGGATTTCGCGAGAACGTAGCGGAGGAGAGCCTCAAGCGGCGCTTCGCGGCGGCAGGGGCCGGCCCCGATACCCTTGCGACGCTCGTCAACCGTCGCCTGCTCCGGATCGAGGAACGGCTCGACGTGCGGCGTGTCGAGCTCACGCACGATGTGCTCACCGGGGTCGTCAAGGCGAGCCGTGACCAGCGGCACGAGCGCGAGGCGCTCGAGGCAACCGAGCGAACGCTCGCCGAGCAGCGGGCGCGCGAGCAGGCCGCGCGAAACGCATTGCGGCGCGCCCGGGCTGTCGCCGCCGGCTGCATCCTGCTCGCCGTGGTCGCCGTCGCGGCCGCGGGATATGCGTATTTCAGCGCGCAGCGCGCGCGCAACGCCGAGCGCATCGCTCTGCAGACCCGGGCCACTGCCGAGCAGGCCCGTACGCAGTCCGAGCTCCTGCTCGGCTATCTCACCGACGACTTCGCCCGGGAGCTCGAGAGCTTCGGGCGGTTGCAGGTCCTCGCGGAATTCTCGCAGCGCCAGATCGACTACTTCCATGCGGTGCCGCTGAGCTTGAAGAGCGCTGTGACGGTGCGAAACGGCGCCCTCGCGCTCATCAATCACGCGAAGGCGCTGCGATACCTCGGCGAGCTGGACCCAGCGATCAGCAATTCGAACGAGGCGATTCAGCAGCTCGAAAGCCTGCGCCGCGGCGGCGACGAATCGGAGGCGACGCTCGTTGCGCTCGGCCGGGCCTACACGATCCGTTCTGCGATTCTCGACAACCAGGACGACCCAGGCGGACCGGAGGACGTCCGCCGCGCCTTGGCGCTCCTTCAGCCCCTGGCGGAAAAGTCCGGAGCATCCCTCCCGGCGAGACGAGCCTACGTCGAGGCCCTCACCCGGATGGGATTCGAAGGCCAGAACGGCGGCACCGACAACGAGGGTGCCGTACACGCCCTGCGGCGGGCCATGCAGATCGCCGCGGATCTCGGCGCGCGGAATCTCAGCAATCTCGAGATGAGCGCCGATTACGCAGAGGCGGGTGCGTGGCTGATGGACGCGCTCATCAATCTGGGCCGCAACGACGAAGCGCGCCAGGTCGGCAATGATGTGATGGGCATGACAGGTGAGGTCCTCGACCAGCGCCCGGGGTACCGGCTCGTCCTGCACGCGAAGCAGATC
Organism: Steroidobacteraceae bacterium; assembly: GCA_036495325.1. Lineage (GTDB taxonomy): Bacteria > Pseudomonadota > Gammaproteobacteria > Steroidobacterales > Steroidobacteraceae > JASHUC01. The sequence goes on along the minus strand of DASXNC010000327.1, from coordinate 4,064 downwards.
GCCGAGAGCTCGCTGTCCGGCGTCGCGCAGCTCGAGCTCAAACCGCGCGAAGCGATGCGATACGCACTCGAGGGCGAGCAGACCTCGTACACGCTCCTCAAGCTCGATCCGAACAACGTAACCTCGTTGAACAATCTAGGCGTCGCGCAGGAGACGGCCGGCGATTCCGAGTGGGCGAGTGGACAGCTCGATGCGGCTATTGATTGGTACCGGAAGGCGCTCGAACAATGGGGCAAGGCATCGACGGGTGGCCTCAGCTTCGTGATCATCCGCGGCCAGGCCATGGCGTACACCGCGCTTCGTCAGGCCATTGCCGGCGATTTGACCGGCGCGGCCGCGACGGTCGCGACCGCAGATCCTTACATCGAGCTCGTTCGGCGCCGCGAGCCGTCCGGCAGCTTCGAGCTGCTCATGGCCCAGCTCGATCCACAGGTTGCGCACGCCGAAGTGGATTACGAGCGCGATGACTTCGGCGCGGCAATCCGAGTCACGAGCGAGGCCGTCGCGCAGATGCGCAGCACGAAACCCACGGGTGACTTCGAGACGAAGCAGGGAGCATACCGGTTCTATTATTTCTCGAACGTCCTCGGGCACGCCGAATATCGCCTCGGCCACTTCGCTGCGGCGGAGCGGGCCGAGCGCCTGGCGCTCGAGCAGCGACGGATCGCCTCGCCCGATGCGCTGGCCGACAAGCGCGAAATGACGGAGGTCTCGATCTGGCTCGCGATGTCGCTCGCGCGAGAGGGCAAGCTCGCCGAGGCCGCCGCGGTTGCAGGTCCGCTTGTGAGCTTCGAGCAGGACCTGCTCGCGCGCAATCATGGAGATGTCTGGGTACCCTACGAGCTTGCCTGCGCGCTGTATGCGCAATCCCTCGCCGAACCGCACCGGAGCGCTGAGCTCCTCGCGCGTGCGGCGGCGCTGCTGAACCGACTGCCGCCTGCCTTGCAGAGACTGCACGACGTGAAGCAGTGGCGGCGGATGATCGATGGGCAGCGGAGGGACGCCGCGTAATGGGTCAACGGGCGCCCATCTTCCGCTCGAGCGCTCAGCAAGGTTACCTCCCCGACATCGAAGCCGATCGCCGCCGAGTGCGGGCTCGCAAGCGGATCGCCGCCATCGAGGTGCGCTTTGCGACGGCGAACGGCACGCTCCTCACGCGCGAAGGGATGGTCCACGTACGGCCGGGCGATGCCATCGTAGGCGACGTCGGCGGCGACCGCTGGCGAGTGTCGAAGGAGAGCTTCGAACACCGGTACAAGCCGATCCCTCCCACCCGCGCGGGCCAGCCCGGCCGCTACGAAAGCCTCCCGAATGAGGCGCTGGCGATCGTGATGGACGGGCCCTTCGACGTCGTGCTGCGCGATGGCATCTCGCAGCTGCACGGCGAGCGCGGCGACTGGCTGGTCGACTACGGCGACGGGAATCTCGGCATCGTGGCGGCCGAGGTCTTCGAATCCACGTACGAGATCGTCCGCTGATGGCCATCGCTCTGCATCAGACCATCCAGCGCCTGCTCTTGATCGGCGTACGGTTCGAGCCGGTTCAAGCGAGTCCGACGCCGCGGGCGCCTGCGACATTGCGGCCACTGGTCGATGCCATCGCCCCCGTCCATGACCGTTTCGACGAGCGCGCAATCGAATATGGGCATCGCTACCGTAGCGGCTACTGGGCGATCTATCTGATGAGTGCCCTCGCGGTCCTCTTCGCCGTTCTGCCGCTCGCGCTTGGGTGGGACGGCGCCTTGCATCACCTGCACCCCTATGCCGGTGCGTGGGTAGGTGCCGAGGTGCTCGTCATCCTCATCGTAAGCATCATTTACTGGCGCGGGCGCCGCGGCGACTGGCAGGGCGAGTGGCTGCGAGCTCGCAGTACGGCCGAGCTGACCGCCTATCTGCCACTTCTAGCGCCGCTCGTCGACTTCGAGAAACCCGTCGAGGAGCCCGACTGGTACCGGCGCGTGTTCGATTCCTACCGACCGCTGCCGGACACGGCGGAGATCGCGAGGCTCTGCGCGCAGAACGAGTCGATCGCCCGCGGGATGCTGCGGCAAGCCTGGTCCGAGCCGGACTTTGCGACCGGCTACGCCACGTGGGCGATCGACATTCTCGCGGGCCAGCGCGCCTATCACCGCAGGGCCGCCATCCGCCAGCACGCCACGATCCGGCGAGCTCACGCGCTCAATGCATCCCTCTTCGGTTTGACGGCGATCGGCGCGCTCCTGCACCTCACTTTGCACGCCACGTGGCTCGCGATTGTCACGACCTTCTTCCCTGCGCTCGGCGCCTCTATCCATGGAGGCATGGCGCAATCGGAGTCCCACAGACTCGCGACGACTTCAGAGCGCCTCGTCGAGGAGCTCGAGCTCGTGGCCGAGCGCATACGCTCCGCGGTTACAGGCCCGGCGGGCGAAGCTGCCGACTGCGACGCGCTTCACGACGCGATCAAAGCGGCGATTGCACTGATTCTGGAGGAGCACCACGACTGGAATCTCGTGGTGCGGCCGCATCGTCTGGCGCTCGCGTGAGCGTGAGACGCCGAATTTCCGCCGGGTGATCCCCGCAGCGCCGTGTGAGTGGCGCCGCGGGGATCAGGACGGAGAGGGCTAACCTTGCGATCTAACCGCGATAGGTCTCGCGCTTCTCGAGGCGATGCACGATCTCTCGCGGGTAGATTCCCGTATGTCTCGTGAACGACTCGAGCACGAGGCGCTCCGGGGGAAACGCCTCGTCCGGGCTCGAGGCGAGGATCGCGTTGAAGCGCTCCTCCATGCCGTCTTTGAACTCCGGATGCGACAGGATGTACAGGTCGTTGTTGCGTATCCCGTTCAGTACTCGCTCGCCCGCCTCGAGCGGATGCATCATCACATTCGGGTTGAAGTTGGGACGCCGGCGTCCGCCGGGCATGTTCCGCGGCCGCTCCCGCTGAAGCTCCGCGAGATACGGATTCGTCCCGCCGGTTTCGAAGTAGTTGTCGGTCGCCACACCACCGGGACAGAACACCGAGGTGCCGATGTTGGTGCTTTCGAGCTCGATGCGCAGCGCTTCCATCATGCCCACGACCGCGAATTTCATCGTCGTGTAGATGCCCGCGGTGACGGCGGGCAGCAGCCCGCTCATGGATGAAGTTGCGACGAACTGGCCGCCTTCGTTGTGCTCCTTCATGTGCGGCAGCACTACCGCAACACTGTGGGAGATCGCCAGGACGTCCACGTTGAACGAGTTCTGCCAATCCTCGGGGGTCGCGGTGGCCGCCGGGTTCAGTGTCTTGATGCCGGCGTTGTTGACTACGGCATGGAGCTTGCCGAACTTGCCTTTGACGGCAGCGAGCATCTGGACCCAGCCATCGCGCCCCACGACATCGTGCTTGACGGCGAAGACGGGCGCGCCCTTCTTGAAGAGCGGCAACGCGGCCTCGAGGCGCTTCGCGTTGCGATAGCCGATGACGACGTTCATGCCGGCATTCGAGCAGGCTCGCGCAATACCCAAGCCGATGCCATCGGAGGCAGCCGTGACGTAGACCGTCTTGCCTGCCACGTCCTTCAGCGGCGGGGGCTGCGAGTACTTCGGCTCAGGCGGGCGCGGCCTGAACCCCGGCGGAGGACCGCCCTGCTGCGCCGGGCCAGCCTGCGTCGGACCACTCCGCTGCCCCGAGCCCTCCTGCGCCGAAACGGCTGCGCTTCGGCCGAGTCCGGCAAGGAGCGTCGCCGCTCCCGCTCCTGCGGCGAGGGTCCCGAGAAACTTGCGCCGATCGGTCGCCGCCTCATCGATCTCGCTCGGCCCTGTGGATGACTGCTTCTCGCTCATGGCTTCCTCGTCTCGCATAAGCCCCTCGGCTCGCCGTGGATGGTGAATGAACTCGCGGCCGGGTCGAGCATTCGCCCGGCGCGCCCGCGAGTATGTGCCAAAGCGGTGAGCCGTGCAGCCTGCCGCACGGTCACGGGGCGTTGACCCAGCAACCGCCCATGGACGCGCTGCCGTTGGCGCGGGCGAGATCGTCGCCCGGTGAAATTGGGTGCGCTTGAATATAACCTTATTGTTATATACACTCTGTGTTATGAACTCGCT
>DASXNC010000326.1:0-3276 GCA_036495325.1 Steroidobacteraceae bacterium | reverse complement strand
CCGCTCTCGTCGGCGATCTGCGCGAGAAAGTGCGCGACGAGCAGCGGGATGTCCTCGCGCCGCCGATTGAGCGGGGGCATCTCGATGTGCACGACATTCAGCCGGTAGTAGAGATCCTCGCGGAACTGCGCCTGTCCCATGAGCTGCTGCAGGTCGCGATGCGTCGCGGAGACGACGCGCACGTTCACGGCGATCGCGTCGGTGCTGCCGACCGGACGGATCGCATTCTCCTGCAGCACGCGGAGGAGCTTCACCTGCAGCCGCATCGGCATGTCGCCGATCTCATCGAGCATCAGCGTGCCGCCGTCGGCGGCCTGGAACAGGCCGCGATGGGCGCGCATGGCGCCCGTGAAGGAGCCCTTCTCGTGGCCGAAGAGCTCCGATTCGAGCAGGCTCTCGGTCATGGCGCTGCAGTTGATCGCGACGAACGGCTTGTTGCGCCGGGGGCTCGCGCGATGGATGGCGCGCGCGAGCAGCTCCTTGCCAGTGCCGCTCTCGCCCGTGATGAGCACCCGGGCGTCGGTCCCTGCGACCATGTGCGCCTGGGCGAGCTTCTCTTCCATGAGGGAGCTGCGCGTGACGATCTCCGCGCGCCAATCCTCATCCGAGGCGCCGAAACCCGAGATGCGGAGCGCCTTCTGCACCTGGTCGAGCAGCTCCTGCTTGTCGACGGGCTTGGTGAGGAAACCGAACGCCCCCATTTGCGTCGCCTGCACCGCATCGGGAATCGTGCCGTGGGCGGTGAGAATGATGACCTTCAGGCCGGGCCAGCGATGCTGCAGCTCCTTCAGCAGACCGATCCCGTCCATCTGGTCCATGCGCAGGTCGGTGATCACGAGGTCCGGCCGGAAGCGGCTCGCGGCGGCAAGCGCCTGTACGCCGCTTTCAACTGCCTCCACGTCGTAGTTCTCCGCGCGCAGGCGGATCGTGAGGAGTCGGAGCAGTCCCGGGTCGTCGTCGACGACGAGGATGCGGGCCTTGCGTTTTCCGGTCTGATTCACTGTGTCGATCCTTCCGTCCGGTTCTTGCGGGCATTGAGCGAGCGCTCGATGTTCGCGATCGCATCGAGCTTCGAGCGGGCTTCCTCGAGCTCCTTGCGCAGCTTCGCGTTCTCTTCCTGCTCGCCTTGGAGCTTGTGATCGAGCGCGGCCGTGCGCTCGCCGTCGTCGCCGGCGCTCCGCTCGGCCTGCGCCTGCAGGCGCTGGTTCTCCGCCGTGAGGGCGAGCTGGCGCTCCGTGGTTCGCATCGTGACCACCGCGATCGCGCGCTCCGAGGGCAGCAGCGTCTCGGGCGTTGCGAGCGCATCGCGGAGCAGCTTCTCGGCACGCGCTGCATCGAAACCCGGGTGACCGGGGGTCGCAAGCACCAGCGCATACGCGAGCTCGTTGCTCGGAATCGGGGCGGTGTCGTAGGCGTGCTTGGCGGCCGCCAGGATCTCGGCCTGCTCGGCCGGGGCGCCCTGAATGAGCCGCTGCAGCACCACGAGCTGCCGCGACAATGATGCCGCGGATGCGCCGGCTCGGTCCACGGGCGGAAGCGTCTCCGTTTTGCGAATGCTCGAGCCTCCGAGGCCGTCCGCGCAGCCGGCCAGCATCGCGGCGCCGGCGAGCGCCACGAGGTAACCCCCCCACCCGTTACGCAGCATGCACCCGGTCTCTCGAGCTCTCGGCGTCGCGGCCTCGCGATGCGGCAGGCTTGTCTCCCGCCTGGTCTTCAGGCCTGTGGGAGCCTGGGGCGGCAAGCGGCATGGTGATGCGGAAATGGGCACCTGGGTACTGCCCGTCGATGATCTGAACCGTGCCGCCGTGCGCCGAGACGAACTCGAGCACGACCGACAACCCGATGCCGGTGCCTTTGACGCTCCCGCCCCGAGCCGCCTTGCCAGTGTAGAACGCATCGAAGATGTGTGCGCGATCCTCGCGAGGGATTCCCGGGCCGCTGTCCGCCACGTCGAGCACGAGATCGCTGTTGGCCGTGCGAGCGCCGAGATGGATCGTGCCGCCCTTCGGGGAGTACTTGACCGCGTTTGAGAGAAGATTGTCGAGAATGAGGCGGAGCTTGCCGCGGTCGGCGACGAGCGTCACGTCCGCGACCTTGACGTCGAGGCGCACGCGCTGGGACAGCAGCGTGAGCTGCTGGTTCTCGAGCACCTGCTTGACGAGCGGGCGCAGCCGGAACTCGCTCGTCTCGAGGCCGACGCTCGAGGTCTGCCAGGCGCTGAAGGAAAGCAGATTCTCGATCATGCGCTGCAGCTTGATACTGTTCTCTCGGAGGATGCCCGCAACTTCCCGTTGATTGGGGTCGAGCTCGCCGACGGCACCGTCCATCAGGAGCTCCGTTCCCTCGCGAATATTGGCGAGAGGCGTCTTCAGCTCATGAGACATGTGTCGCAGGAACCGATTGCGCTCCTGCGCGTGATCGAGCAGGCGCGCCCGCAGCCACTCGAGCTGACGCCCGAGCCGCTCGAGGTCGAGGGGCCCGGAGACGGTGATCGCGTGCGAGTAATTGCCCGCTCCCAGCTCGCTGATCGCGCGGTCGATGTGCCGCAGGGGCCGGCCGATCGCAAGCGTGACGAGGAGGATCGTGACGAGCGTGATCGGCAGCAGAAGCGCCGATTCCCAGAACAAGCGCCGCTGGGCCTCATCGGTGCGGTGCTGGATGCCGGCGACCTGCTGATCGATATCGGCCTCGCTCTGCTGCACGATGCGGTCGGCGAGCGCCTGCAGCTCCTTGAAGCGCTGAGTGAGATCCTTGAGCTGGTCCTCGCTCTTGGGGCCCGGCATGAGCAGCAGCGCGCCGATCGATGCTTCGAGCCGACCCAGCGTCTCGAGCGACTGTCGGGCCGAAATCGCTGTCAGGTGTTGCGCGAGCTTGGTCCGGGTGTCGTTGAACTGTGCGTCTTGCTCCCGATACAGATCAAGGAGCTTCGGTTCCACCAGGTAGAGCTGCGCCGCACGATTCAGCGAGTCGATCTGGGACTTGAGGTCCTGGGTCGAGCGCGCAGTCGCGACCCCCTCGATCACGAGCTGGCGGCTCGTGTCGGCGAGCTGGCGCATCTTCAGCGCGGCACTGACGATCGCGACGAGGAGCGGGACCGCGACCACCATGAGGCCGAGGAGCATCAAGCTGCTCAAGGATTTAGGTCGGAACCACTGCATCGTCGCGGATTGTACGCTCGGCGAGCCGTCGGGCGGCGCTGGCGGCCTTCCGGCCGAGTCGGGAGGGAGCCCCGCGTCGGCTTACCAGGGATCGCGCAGCAAATGCTCTTCCCAGGCG
>DASXNC010000325.1:0-6411 GCA_036495325.1 Steroidobacteraceae bacterium | reverse complement strand
GATGATGCCGACGATGCCGCCTCGCGGCAGGCTGAACGATAGCTTGTCCATCAACAGGCGGTCGCCGTAGCCCTTGGCGAGCCCCTCGACCTCGATCACCATCTCCCCGAGGCGCTCGCCGGGCGGGATATAGATCTCGTTCGTCTCGTTGCGCTGCTGGAACTCGCGCGAAGCGAGCTCCTCGTACCGCGCGAGGCGCGCCTTGCTCTTCGCCTGGCGCGCCTTCGGATTCTGCCGCACCCACTCGAGCTCGTGCTGCAGCGTCTTGCGCAGCGCCTCGCGCTCGCGCTCCTCGACGGCGAGCCGCTTCTCCTTCTGCTCGAGCCAGGAGGAGTAATTGCCGTGCCAGGGAATCCCGTGCCCGCGGTCGAGCTCGAGAATCCATTCGGCGACGTTGTCGAGGAAGTACCGATCGTGTGTCACCGCGATCACGGTGCTCGGGTACTCCTCGAGATAGCGCTCGAGCCAGCCGATCGATTCGGCATCGAGGTGATTGGTCGGCTCATCGAGCAACAGCATGTCGGGTGCTGACAGCAGCAGGCGACAGAGCGCGACACGGCGCCGCTCTCCTCCCGAGAGCGTCGCGACGCGCGACTCCCACGGCGGCAGACGCAGCGCGTCGGCGGCGATGTCGAGCTTGCGCTGCAGTTCCCAGCCGCCCGCCGCGTCGATCGCATCCTGGAGTTTCGCCTGCTCTGCGAGCAGCGCGTTCATCTCGTCGTCCGAAAGAGGCTCCGCGAAGCGCTCGGAGACCTGATTGAAGCGCTCTACGAGCGCCAGCGTACCGCCGACTCCCTCGAGGACGACCGAGCGCACATCCTTCTCCGGATCGAGCTGCGGTTCCTGCGAGAGGTAGCCGATGCGGATACCGCTCTGCGGGCGTGCCTCGCCGTCGAAATCGCCGTCGACGCCGGCCATGATCCGGAGCAGCGTCGACTTGCCGGCGCCGTTGAGGCCCAGGACGCCGATCTTCGCACCCGGGAAGAAGGAGAGGCTGATGTCGCGCAGGATGGTGCGCTTCGGCGGCACGACCTTCGCGACGCGATTCATCGTAAAGATGTATTGGCTCATGGCGGAAAACTTGAGATCAATGAGGCCGCGGCCGCAGCCGGCCGCGCATTATCTTCGACTCGCCGGCCGTTGGGCAGGTGTCCCGGGTGCGCGGTGCGGCCCTCACCCCGCGGGCGTTGTGCTAGGCTCCGCGCAGCCTTCTCGGGAATTCGACCCCGATGCAGACCCCTGCGCCCCGCGAACCCGCGCTCGCCCTGGTCGTCGGAGAGCGCTTGGCGCGCTACGGCTTCCCCGATGGACACCCATTCGGCCCGGATCGCCACGCCGCATTCCTGCGGGAGTTCGAGGCTCGCGGGCTCACCTCCCGCACCCGCCAGCTGGAGCCGCGCGAGGCGACTTACGAGGAGCTCACCGCATTTCATGTGCCGGCCTACGTCGAGTTCGTGCGCGAGCGCTCGGCCTCCGGCCAGGGTTTCCTCGATGCCGGCGACACACCCGCGTTTCGCGGCGTGTACGAGGCCGCCGCCACGGTCGTCGGCGCCTCGCTCCGAGCGGCCGAGGCGATCCTCGGCGGGGCGGCACGGCGCGGATTCGTGCCCATCGCCGGTCTGCACCATGCCGGGCGCGACCATGCGGCTGGTTTCTGCGTTTTCAACGACTGCGGGGTCGTGATCGAGCTCGCGCGCAAGCGCCATGGTCTCGAGCGCATCGGCTACGTCGACATCGATGCGCACCACGGGGACGGTGTTTTCTACGGGTTCGAGGACGACCCCGGGGTGATCTTCGCGGACATCCACGAGGACGGCCGCACACTCTATCCGGGAACGGGCGCGGCGGAGGAGCGCGGCGCCGGAGCGGCCGAGGGAACCAAGCTCAATATTCCGGTGCCACCCGGAGCCGACGATGAGACGTTCGCGCGTGTGTGGCCTTCGGTGCTCGAGCACCTCGAGCGCTTCGAGCCGGAGCTCATCGTTCTGCAATGCGGTGCCGACAGCCTCGAGGGGGATCCGATCACGCACCTGCGCTATACGGCGCGCGCGCACGCTCGGGCCGCCGCCGATCTCGCGGCGCTTGCCGACCGACTCGGCCACGGGCGGGTGCTGGCCCTCGGCGGCGGCGGCTACAACCGGGCGAACCTCGCGGGCGCCTGGTGCGCGGTGATCGAGAGTCTCTCGGGTTGAGGGTCCGCCCTCCGGTGTCCCGCCCTTCGTCCGGCAGGGCGTAAAATGACCTCGCCGCATCCCCGGTTGAAAGAGACAGGCATGTTTCAGACTAACCTCACGATCGAAGGCTTCGACCCGGAGCTCGCCGCAGCGCTCGAAGGCGAGCGGCGCCGGCAGGAGGAGCACATCGAGCTCATCGCCTCGGAGAACTACACGAGCCCGCGCGTGCTCGAGGCTCAAGGGTCCGTGCTCACGAATAAATACGCGGAAGGCTATCCCGGAAAGCGCTACTACGGCGGCTGTGAGTATGTCGACGTCGTCGAGCAGCTCGCGATCGACCGCGCGAAGCGGCTCTTCGGCGCGGCCTACGCCAACGTTCAGCCGCACTCGGGCGCGCAGGCGAACGCCGCGGTGTATCACGCGCTCATCGCGCCGGGCGACACCATTCTCGGCATGAGCCTCGATCACGGCGGACATCTCACGCACGGCGCGAAGGTCAATTTCTCCGGCAAGCTCTTCCGTGCGGTCCAGTACGGGGTTCGGGCCGACACGGGACAAATCGACTACAAGGAGGTCCGCCGGCTCGCCGAGCGCGAGCGGCCGCGCCTCATCGTTGCCGGCTTCTCGGCGTACTCGCGCGCGATAGACTGGGCGCAGTTCGCGGCGATCGCGCGCGACGTGGGCGCCTACTTCTTCGTCGACATGGCCCACGTTGCGGGCCTCGTCGCCATGGGGCTGTATCCCGACCCGATTCCCCATGCGGACGTGGTCACGACGACCACGCACAAGACGCTGCGCGGCCCGCGCGGCGGACTCATTCTCGCGCGCCCGAACGAGGAGCTCGCCCGCAAGCTCAATTCCGCCATCTTTCCGGGCACGCAGGGCGGCCCGTTGATGCACGTGATCGCCGCGAAGGCCGTCGCGCTCAACGAGGCGCTGCAGCCCGAATTCAAGAGCTATCAGGAGCAGGTGCTGCGTAACGCGCGAGCGATGTGCGCGCGGCTGATGGCGCGCGGCTTCGACATCGTTTCCGGTGGCACCGACAATCATCTGTTCCTCGTTGATCTCGGCAAGCGGAGCATCACCGGCAAGGAGGCGGATGCGGCGCTCGGACGGGCCCACATCACCGTCAACAAGAACGCGGTGCCGAACGATCCGCGTCCGCCTGCCATCGCGAGCGGGCTGCGCATCGGTACGCCCGCCGCGACGACGCGCGGTTTCAAAGAGCGCGAAGTCGAGCTCGTCGCCGATTTGATTGCGGAGGTGCTCGATGCGGGCGGCGAGGAGACGGCCGTCGCGCGAGTGCGACCGCGAGTGCTCGAGCTCTGCCAGCAGTTCCCCGTCTACGAGCGGCGCCCGACGCGTGGACCGGACAGTCATGCTGAGCGGCCGGAGCGCGCCGAAGGCTTGCGCGCCGCCGGCGCCGGATCGTGACCGGACCGGCTCGCCGCACGAGCCTCGGTCCCGGAGCGCCGCGTGTATTGTCCGTTCTGCGGCCACATCGAGACGAAAGTCATCGATTCGCGCCTCGCCGGTGAGGGTCGTCAAATCCGGCGCAGGCGCGAGTGTCTCTCGTGCAGCGAGCGTTTCACGACGTTTGAGACGGCCGAGCTCACCATGCCACTCGTCGTCAAGAGCGACCGCACGCGCGAGCCGTTCGACGAGGCGAAGCTGCGTACCGGCATGGGCAAGGCGCTCGAGAAGCGGCCGGTGAGCCAGGAGGCGGTCGAGGAGGCGGTGAGCCGCGTGTTCCACAAGCTGCGCAGCCTGGGCGAGCGCGAAGTCTCCTCGCGCGAGGTGGGCGAAGTCGTCATGGACGAGCTGCGCCGCCTCGATGAGGTCGCGTATGTCCGGTTCGCATCCGTTTATCGCAGCTTCCAGGACCTCGACGCATTCCGCGAGGAGATCGAGCGGCTGCGGCCGCTCCCGCGCAGGCGCGAGGAAAGCCGAGATCAGCTCTCGCTGCTGCCGGGCGCCGTCGCACCCGAAGCGCCGGCCGACGCACCGGAGGAGCCGGCCGTCGCGCCGCGGCGCGAGCCGGAGCGCCGAAAATGACACGCTCGCCGGACGAGTCCGCCGCTGACGCACGCTTCGCCGAGGGCGACCGCCGCGCCATGCGCCGCGCCCTCGAGCTTGCCGAGCGCGGCATCGCAACGACGCATCCCAACCCGCGGGTCGGCTGCGTGATCGCGAAGGACGACCGTACGATCGGCGAGGGATGGCACGAGTGGGCGGGTGAGCCGCATGCCGAGGTCATGGCGTTGCGGGCGGCCGGCAACGAAGCCACGGGCGCGACGGCCTATGTCACGCTCGAGCCCTGCTGCCATCAGGGCCGCACGCCTCCGTGCGTGGAGGCGCTCATCGCGGCACGCGTCAAGCGCGTGGTGTTCGCGATCCGCGACCCCGACCCCCGCGTCGACGGTCGGGGCGCGGCGCGGTTGCGCGCCGCGGGCATCGAGGTCGCGAGCGGTTTGATGCAGACCGAGGCCGCCGAGCTCAACGCCGGTTTCATCAAACGCGTGGCGCAGGGGCGACCATGGGTGCGCGTCAAGCTCGCGATGAGTCTCGACGGACGCACTGCGCTCACAAACGGTGCAAGTCAATGGATCACGGGCGAGGCCGCCCGCGAGGACGTGCAGCGATGGCGCGCCCGCAGCTCGGCGGTGCTCACAGGGATCGGCACGCTGCTCGCGGACGATCCGCGGCTCGACGTGCGGCTGCGAATGCCGAGACCGCGGCCGCCGCTCAGAGTCGTGCTCGACGGGCGACTGCGCACGCCGCCCGGCGCTCGGCTGTTCGAGTCTTCGGGAGAGGTTTGGATCTTCGCGGACTCGAGCGCGGACCCGCGACGACGCTCGGCGCTCGAGGCTCGCGGAGCACGCGTGGAGCTCGCACCGCGCGAATCGGCCGCCGCGCGCCCTGCGCTCGCGAGCGCCGGGACCACCCGCGCCGAGGCCGCAAACGCTGGTTCGCCGGGGCGCGATGAGGCGGCGGCCGCCGTTCCGCTCGATCTCCTGCGAGTGCTTGCCCGGCTCGCCGAGGCTCAGATGAACGAAGTCCACGTCGAGGCGGGACCCACGCTCGCTGGGGCATTGATCCGCGAGGAGCTCGCCGACGAGCTATTGATCTACGCGGCGCCCGTCCTGCTCGGGCCGCAGGGCAGGCCGCTCGCCGATCTGCCGCGGATCGAGGCGCTCGAGGACGCACCGCGTTTCGAGATCATAGAGAGCGTGTCTATCGGGCCGGACCTGCGCGTGCGGCTGCGCTCGCGCCCCGGGGCGGACGCGCGGCGCGCATAGGGGTTGGGGCATGTTCACAGGCATCGTGCACGACATCGGGCGGATCGCCGCGCTGGAGCCTCGCGGGGGCGATACGCGGGTGAGAGTCGCCGTCGAGAGGCTCGATCTCGGCCGCGTCGCGGAGGGCGACAGCATCTGCGTGCAGGGGTGCTGCGTGACCGCGCTCGCCATCGATGCGCGCGCACGCACGTTCGAGGCGGACCTCTCGCGGGAGACGCTCGCGCTGACGACGCTCGGTGCGCTGCAGCCGGGCTCGCCCGTCAATCTCGAGCCCGCGCTGCGCGCCGGCGACCCGCTTGGCGGGCACCTTGTCTCCGGTCACGTGGACGGCATCGCACGCGCCACTGCGCGCACGGGAGATGCGCGCTCGCTGCGCATCGTGTTCGAGGTCCCGGCCGAGCTCGCGCGCTACATCGCACGCAAGGGCTCGGTGAGCCTGGACGGTGTGAGCCTCACCGTTAACGAGGTAGAGGGCCTCCGCTTCGGTGTCAATCTGATCCCCCACACCCAGGCGGTCACCACGCTCGGGCAACTCGAAGTGGGCTCGATGGTGAATCTGGAAGTCGACACCTTGGCACGCTATATCGAGCGCCTCATGGGCGACTGAAGCAGATTGCGTTAAATCACGCGAAACCGGCGATTCCAGCCCGGAAACAATCGGAATGTATCTTCTTGTAACTGAACGGAAACCCGACTATTTGCTACCATCCGTGCGGCACACGCCGAACCAAGGTGGGAGAAGTGGCATGAAACGGGTTACCAGGTTCCTCATCCTCACGGGCGTTTCGATGCTCGCGGCGTGCGCATCTCCGCCTCCGGCTTCGACCTGGAGTGCGACACCCACGGCGTCCGCCGCGACGAGCACGACGAGCACGGGTAAGCCTCTGATTCATTACGGCTACACGCGCGAGATGGTCAATGGCTCGGAAGTGTACTGC
>DASXNC010000324.1:0-8356 GCA_036495325.1 Steroidobacteraceae bacterium | reverse complement strand
ACAGCGTGATGGCGGCGCTGGAGCAGCGCGGTGTCGACGCTTCGCAGCTGAGCGCCCAGGGGTACGGTGAGGACGATCCCGTTGCGTCCAACTCGACACCTGCCGGGCGACAGATGAACCGCCGGATCGCGATCCGAGTCGCCTCGAAGTAACCGAGACACTACGTCCCTTCGAAGAGCGGGTCCGTACGCGCACGCCTCACGGCGCGAGCGTACGGACCCCCGAGTTCGCCCCGCGCCGTCACCCTCGGTGCGCTCGCAGTGGCAGCATTCTCAGTTTGCTAAGCTGTACGCATACCTCGAAGGAACTCGGGTGACGCGCCTTCTTGCGACTTTGCCGCTCTGGGCAGAGGAATTCGCCCGCCGATAGCAGCGGCTTATTCGACTGCCTCAGGCGGTCGGTGGATCGCCGCTCTCACCGCCCGTCTTATCTTGTTCCTCCTGAGCCTGTTCCACTCCTCGCTGGGGAGGAGTAACGACCAAGCCCATGCCGAGAGCGAGCAACAGAGCATTAGCCGCGAGACTCGCCCCTGCACCACCGCGGCGAGCCCACCGCATCCCCCCGACAGCTGCGGAGATCAGCGCTGCTACCACCAGCACCATCAGCGCAGCGCGCAACGCATGCTGCATGTCTGGGCCACGCGGGCAAAGAGCAGATGCGCCTCAACGTCCGTTGATTGCCCCGATACGATCGAGTACCCCAGCTTGCGAGCCAAGCGTATCGACGGAGCGTTTTCACGGTGGACGATGCAGACCGTCCGCGAGACACCCAAATACGTATCGCCCCAATCAACGACCCGGCGCAGTGCTTCTGTGGCGTATCCGCGCCCGTGTGCCTCCACACAGAGGGCCCATCCTATCTCCGGAATTCCTTCGATACTGGGCTCGAACTCTCGGTGGAAGTTCGCAAATCCGAGCTCGCCGATATATCGCCCGGTGGATTTGGATTCGACCGCCCAGTATCCGAACCCCAGGAGCGACCAATGACCGCAGTAGGCTAGCAGTCTCTGCCACGTGCGCTGCGGCGTGGATTCGCTGCCGATCGTGTACTTCACCACTTGCGGGTCGCGCCACATGGCAGTGCAATCGGGGTAGTCGTCCACCCGGTGGGAACGCAGAATCAATCGATCGGTTTCGAGTAGCGGGGCCGCTCGAAAGCACTCTTGCCGCGCTGTTGGGGCTTCGTGCTTCATTTACCGGTAGCCTCTCGCCTGCAGCGTGAAGAGGTGCGCGTAGCGACCGTCGAGCCGCATCAGCTCCTCGTGGCTGCCGCGCTCCACGATGCGCCCGCGGTCGAGCACTGCGATCTGATCGGCCATGCGTACCGTCGAGAAACGGTGCGAGATCAGGATCGTGATGCGTCCCGCTGCGAGCTGGCGGAAGTGCTCGAAGACCTCCGCTTCCGCCTGCGCATCCATCGCAGCAGTCGGCTCATCGAGCACCAGGATGTCCGCTCGCGTGCGCATGAACGCGCGCGAGAGGGCGATCCTCTGCCACTGTCCGCCCGAGAGCTCGCGGCCATCGCGGAACCACTTGCCGAGCTGCGCGCGATAGCCTCCAGGAAGCAGCTCGATGAACTCGTCCGCCATGCCTTTGCCGGCGGCGTCGCGCCAGCGCACCTCGTCCTCGAAAAAGCGCTCGTCTCCCGCGCCGATGTTCTCACCGACCATCATCTGATAGCGCGTGAAGTCCTGGAAGATGACGCCGATGCGCTCCCGCAAGGCTGTCTCGTTCCACTCTTCGAGGTCGCGCCCGTCGAGGAGGATGCGCCCGCTGGTCGGCCGATACAGCCGGGTCAGCAGCTTGATGAGCGTCGTCTTCCCTGAGCCGTTCTCACCGACGAGCGCAAGGCTCGCCCCGGGTACGAGGTGCAGCGTCACGTGCTCGAGCGCGGGCTCGCGCGCCTCCGGATACGTGAAGCTCACATCCTCGAATCGGACGCCGTCCTCGGGATGCGGGCCCCGCACGGCCTCGCCGGCCGGCTCGGGCACTGCGGTCTCGAGATACTCGTAGAGGGTCGAAAGATAGAGGTTGTCCTCGTACATTCCTCCCACCGCGGAGAGTATCGCCGAGACCGCGGACTGGCCTTGCCGGAAGAGCATCAGATACATGGTCATGTGTCCGAGCGTAATGAGCCGGCGAACCGTGCTCACGGCGACCCACGCATACGCGGCGTACAGCGCGAGCGTCCCGAGCAGCCCGAGACCGAAACCCCACAGATCGCGGCGGATTGTGAGCGCGCGGTCCTCGCGATAGAGCGTGCGGAAGATCTCGCGGTAGCGCTCGAGGAGCCGGGCGCCGAGTCCGTAGAGCTTCACTTCCTTGGCGTGATCCTCCCGGGCGAGCACGGTCTCGAGGTACAGCTGCATGCGCGTCTCGGGAGAGCGCCAGCGGAAGAGCCGGAAAGCCTCGCCGGAGAACCGGGCCTCGGCGACGAAAGCTGGCAGACCCGCGAGAAGCAGTACCGCGACGGCCCAGGGAGAGAAGCGCACGAGCAGCGCGCCGTAGCTCACGAGCGAGATCGCGTTCTGCGCGAGTCCGAACGTGCGTGTCACGAGCGAGAGCGGCCGGCTCGAGGCCTCGCGGCGTGCGCGCGTCAGCTTGTCGTAGAACTCCGAGTCCTCGAAATGCGCGAGCGTGAGCGTGAGCGCCTTCTCGAGGATCATCTCGTTCACGCGCTGGCCGAGCTGCGCGCGCAGCAGCGATTGGCTGAGCGAGAGCGCCCGCTGCGCTCCCGCGATCGCGGCGACCAGCACGCCCTCGAGCACGACGAGCCCGACGACGCGCCTCGCATCGCCGTTACCCGCACGGATCGCCGCGAGGGCGGCATCGATGATGAGCTGCGAGAGATAGGCGACACCGGCCGGCAGTACGCCGGCGATCACGGTGAACACTGCGAGCGCGATCGTGAGCCGGCGATTGGTGCTCCAGACGAGCTCGAGCGCGCGGCGGCTGTACCGGAAGACGGAGAAGAACCCGGGCAGCGTGAATCCCGGTGAGCCCTCCGGGGGAGCGCTCCCGGCGCGGCGCACGAGCGAGCGGGCGGTGGCGGAATGGACGGCCATGCCTGACAGTGTGCCGCCCCGTCGACTGGCGCGGCAACGCCCCAAACGGGCGGGCGCGCAGGCGTGCGCCGCTTCAGAGCCCCCGCGCTGGGTGGTACGCGCGTGCCCTCAGTACGTCAGTACCCGGGTCCGCGAACTTTTTGGTGCTCGCCGAGCGCCTTGGTATCCCCGGTTGCGATCGCCTTGGCGAAGCCATACAGCCGCTCGACATTGGTCTCCGGAGCGTTCCAGTACTCCGCTTGTGCGATGCGGACGCAGAGCAGCGCGAGGTCCGGATCGTCGATGCCTTTCGGGAAATAGGGTTCGACCCACGGCGTCCAGAGCTCGCGCATCTTCTGCCGATCGCGCACGATCTCGGCGGCGCCCGAGACGGAGACATAGTCCTGCTTGTCCGGGTCCGAATAGCTCAAGTTGACCTCGCGGTGCTGCGCAATCTCCGAGATCTTCGGGGACGTGACGGAGATGAAGAACCAGAGACGGCTCTCCGAGTCGAGCTGCAGCGTCACGAGCGGGCGGCTGCGCAACAGCCCGTTCGGCTCCGACGTTGTCAGCATTGCGATCTGAGACTCACCGATCAGGTCGGCGAGCTTCTGCATCTCGTTCGTGCCCTGAGGCTGAATATCCATTACGCGACCCTCGTGTCTGCTCGGGCAGTTGCCCGCTAACCAGCAATCGAGGTGCCAGTGGAGGTTGGTCTGTCGCCAGGGGGAAACGCTGCGCGAGCGTACTCGGGCGGTGCTCAGGTCCCGCCGCCTCCGCCGCCGCCGCGCAATACGGAGAGCCGCGCCGTGTCGACGCCGCGGCGACGCGCTCCGAGCTTCTCGAGCAGCACCCGCGCCGCTGGAGCGGGAAGCGGCCGGCTGAAGTAGAACCCCTGCGCCGTCTGGCAGCCGAGCTTGCGCAGGCATTCGAGCTGTTGCTGAGTCTCGACGCCCTCCGCGACCGTGTGCAGCCCGAGGCTGCGGGCGATTCCGATGATCGCGCTCACGATCGCGGCGTCGTTGGAGTCGGTCGCCATGTCGCGCACGAAGGCGCGGTCGATCTTGAGGGTGTCGATCGGCAGATGCTTGAGGTAGCTCAACGAAGAGTACCCGGTGCCGAAATCGTCGATGAGGATGCGCGAGCCGAGCTGTCGTAGCGCCTGCAGCGCGCCCAAGTGCTGCTCGGAGTTCTGCATGGCGGCGCTCTCGGTGATCTCGAAATGCAGCAGATTCGCGTCGATGTCGAACTCGCGCGTGAGGCCCGCCACCGTGTCGACCAGGCGTCCGAGCTCGAACTGCCTTGGCGTCACGTTGATCGAGACCGGCAGCAGCGGCAGTCCGTCGTGGTGCCAATCGGCGAGCTGCCGGCATACCTGCCTCAGCACCCACACTCCGAGCTCGAGGATGAGGCTGCCCTGCTCGGCTATCGGAATAAAGCGCGCCGGGGGCACGAGACCGAGATGAGGATGATTCCAGCGCACCAGCGCCTCGAATCCCGACGCGGCGCCGGTCTCGAGATCGAACGCGGGCTGATACTCGAGGAACAGCTGATCGCCGTCGATCGCGCGTCGCAGTGCGTGCTCGAGCTCGAGCCGATCGGAGAGCTCGGTCTGCATGTCTCCGGTGAAGAATTGGTGGTTGCCACGGCCACGGCTCTTCGCCCGATAGAGCGCGATGTCCGCGTGCTTGAGCAGCTGCTCCAGGTTGGTGCCATCCGTCGGGCAGATACTGATCCCGATGCTGGAGACGATCGACAGGCGCACACCTTCGATCTCGATAGGCGTGGACAGCGCCTCCTGGATGCGGCGTGCGATGTAATCGACGGCGCTCGCGGCAGGGAGCCCGAGCGCGATGACGATGAACTCGTCGCCGCTCATGCGCACGACCATATCCTCCGCGGAGATGCAGCCGCGGAGGCGCTTCGCGATGGCGACGAGCAGCCGGTCGCCGCAGCTGTGTCCGAGCGAGTCGTTCACGTCCTTGAAGTGATCGAGGTCGACGTACAGCAGCGCGAGCTTCGAGCCGTCGCGCTGCGCGTCGGCCACGAGCTTCGGCAGACGCGATTTGAGGAACAGCCGGTTCGGCAGACCCGTCAGCGAATCGCGATGGGCGAGTCGGATCAGGTGCCGGCGATGTGCGCGTCTCTGCTGCTCGAGCCGGCGCCGCGCGGTGATGTCGCGTGCGACGACACACACGAGCTCCTCGGCGTCGAGCCGAATCCAGCTGAATGTCACTTCCGCCGGGAAGGCGCGCCCGTCACGACCCGTGAACGTGAGCACGCGGCTGCGTCCGGCGAGCCGCTCGCGCAACCTCGCGACGCGGGCGTGCGCAAGGCCTCGGCAGAGGCTCTCGAGGGGTACTCCGGTGAGCTCGTCGACCTCGAAACCGAGCGCGCGCGCGGCGGCCGGATTTGCCTCGACGATCAGGCCGCTCTCTGCATCGGCGAGGAGAATGCATTCCTCGAGCTGCCGTCCGACGCTGCGATAGCGCTGCTGCGTGAGCGCCCGCGCCCGCGAGAAGCGGCCTAGCAGCAACAGCAGCCCGAACACGATCGATCCGAAGCCACCGGTGACTCCGACGATGATCGCGGTGCCGGTGTGGTCGAGCCGCAAAGCACCGCGATGGACGCCCGTCGACAGCACCACGAGCGGCTGGCCGGTCACATCGCGCAGCAGCGTGTAGCCGTTCAGCATCTCCCCATCGGCCAGGCGCAGGAGCGGCGCGGCGGCCTGAGGCGCCGATGCGAGCCAGCGGCGGACCTCCTCCGGCAAGTGCAGCATGGCGGCCCCGGAGGCGAGCGTAAGCGCGATGGGAAGCTGGCTCGACTTTGCGGCACGCGCGGCGGTCCGCGGCCCGAGGTAGCGGCCAACCAGCAGCGTGCCGGCAGGCGGCCCGGTGTGGTCAGTCTTCAGGATCGGCGCGGCTGCAAACGCAAGCGCACCCGGCGGCAACTCTATCAGCCTCGCAAGCGGCGGCTCGCCGGAAGCGGCATCGATGCGCGCTGACTCGTGGACCAGATGAGCGAGCTCGTCCGGCGCGAGCTCCGCGACCCGTCCCGGCCGCGCCGGGTCGAGCTTCGTCGCGTAGACGGTGCGCCCTTTGTCATCCCGGATCCAGAGCACATCGACATCGATGCTCTCGAGCAGCTGCGCCGAGAATCTCGCGGCGATGCGCTCGGGATCGGGGCGCGGGGTCATCGCCTCATACATCCCGTCCCACTCAGCTCCGCGGGCGGCGGAGGTATCGAGCATCGCGAGGTCCGTCTCGAGCGCGTGGCGTGCGCGCTCGATGCCCTGGCGTGTCGCGTCCGCGTCCATTTCCGCAACGCTGCGCTTCAGCGCGAGGCGCGAGACCTCGAAGCTGCCGGCAGTCAGGACGACCGCGAGCAGACAGCAGAGAATGAGGGATCGCGCGCGCACTCGATATCGGCGAACAACGGGTCTCGGGACGCCGTCCGCTGAAGTCTGTTTCGGCTGCTGCGAGCGGTGCATTGAGGTGGTTACGTGTGACGCACGTCACGTTTTGCCGGACAAGCAAGCGGATTCGCGCGCGCCTCGAGACTCGCGAACGCGAGCAGACAGCCCGCTGCGCTCCAGGACTGACCCGCCATGCCGCGCGTCGCTAGGGTGCGCCCGTGCAGCCACTCGGTGAAGCGCCAATTGCCGAGCGCACAGGCGTGGGCGAGCTTGAGCAGCTCGCGACGCGCGGCGCCGAGCCTGCCGGAGGCGACGAGCGCCATGACCCAGAAGCCCCCGACCATCGGCCAGATGCCGCCGTTGTGGTATTGCCAGGCGAGGTTCTGCCGGTGCCGCGCCATGTACGCACGCCACAGGGCGTCGGACGCCCGGATCGGTCGCACGACGGCGCGGACGGGAAACTCGCGATGCACGCGTGCCGCGGTGAGCGCACGCATCGTGCGGTCAGTGGCGCGCGCGTCGGCGAGCCCGAGCAGCACCGCGAGCAGGTTGCCGAGCACATCTCCCTCGTCGCCGAACAGGGCGAGGTTGACGAAACTCAAATACAGGCGCTGGTCGCGCGCACGGCGCCGCGGATACTCCGCGAGCAAGTGCGCACGCCGCGATGACACGGCGCGGCTCGAGAAGGGGTGGAACAGAGCATTGAAGCTCGCGCGAGTCGCCTGTGCGCCGGGCAGCCGGTAGAGGCGCTTGACGTGATGCCACAGCGCGTTCGTGTAAAGCACGAAGCCCGAGCGCGGCATGATATCCGCCCAGTCGCTCGCCTCGTTCTGCTGAAGCAGCTTCAAGCGGGGGTGCTCATGGGCGGCGAGCCAGTCGAGTGCGCGGGCAGTCCGTTCGCCCTGCGCGCGTGCAAGGCCCCGCGGCGCGCCGAGCGCCTCGAGATGCGCGACGGCGATCAGGTACCAGAGCGTCGCGTCGATGCAGCCCACGTACCAGAAATCCGCCTCGCGGCGGTCCACGTTCACGAACTTCGGGATCTGCCCGTTCGGGGCCTGATGGTCCGAGAGTGTGGCGAGGCCGCCCGCCGCGTGCCGGCGCAGCTCCGTATCGCCCGAAAGCGCCATCGCCAGCGAGCAGATCGCCTGATCGCGCGCGAAGATCGCGGTGTAGCCGAAACGGCGAGCGCGAGGGCCAGGGGTCGCCGCAAGGACGCCCGCCGGAGTGAGATTATGGTGCAGCAGCTCAATCGAGCGGCGGCGGCACTCCGCGAGCAAGTCTCGCGGCTCATCGGTCCCTCCCCGGTCTTCAACGGAGCCGGGGCTCGCGACCTCCATTCGAAGCATCTGGGCAGTATGGCACCCCTCGAGCTCAAGGACCGGCGACACCGCTCACATTGCCCGCCGATCTTCTGTTAACCTTCGCGCCCCTTCGAGCCCCCGGTATGCGCGCGAGCGCTCATGGACCGCCCGATCCGCAATATCGCGATCATCGCCCACGTCGACCATGGCAAGACGACGCTGGTCGATTGCTTGCTCAAGCAGTCCGGCACTTTTGCCGCTCACGAGAAGGTCGGCGAGCGGATCATGGACTCGAACGAGATCGAGCGTGAGCGCGGCATCACGATCCTCGCGAAGAACTGCGCGATCGAGTACGGCGGCACCCGCATCAACATCGTCGACACCCCGGGCCATGCCGATTTTGGCGGGGAAGTGGAGCGGGTGCTCTCGATGGTCGACGGCGTGTTGCTACTGGTCGATGCGGTCGAGGGCCCGATGCCCCAGACCCGTTTCGTCACCCGCAAAGCACTCGCCCTCGGCCTGAGGGCGATCGTCGTCGTCAACAAGATCGACCGCCCCGGCGCGCGCCCCGGGTGGGTGGTGGATGAGACGTTC
>DASXNC010000323.1:0-1578 GCA_036495325.1 Steroidobacteraceae bacterium | reverse complement strand
GGTTCTCCACCACTTCGCAGGGCCGCCAATCACTTCGCGAGGCAGCCAATTGTATTAGAGGGCGTGGTGATATACCCCGTCGACAGAGCGTCGCCGCGCCCCCTGTTTCACTTAGTCGTCCCCTCGCGCCCGTAGCGGTCCTCGAACCGCACGATGTCGTCCTCGCCGAGGTAGGAGCCCGACTGCACCTCGATGATGTGCAGCGGAATCTTGCCCGGGTTCTCGATGCGGTGGCGCACGCCGATCGGGATGTACGTCGACTGATTCTCCTCGAGGAGGAACACCTCATCGCCGCGCGTGATGCGCGCGGTTCCGGCGACTACGATCCAGTGCTCGGCGCGGTGATGATGAAGCTGCAGGGACAGAGTTGCGCCTGGCTTGACGTTCAGCCGTTTCACCTGATAGCGCGGGCCATTCTCGATGCTGTCGTAGCTCCCCCACGGGCGAAAGACCTCCCGATGGAGCGAGTGCTCGTAGCGGCCCCGCTCCTTGAGCCGCAGCACGAGCTTCTTCACGTCCTGCACCCGGCTGTGCGGGGCCACGAGCACCGCGTCCTTCGTCTCGACGACGACGTGGTCCTTGAGCCCGACGACCGCGACCAGGCGGCTCTCGGAGTACAGGTAGGAGCTGTCGCAGTCCTCGACGATCACATCGCCGCGCGAGACATTCCCGCGCGCATCGGACTCGCTCGCCTCGTGCAGCGCCGACCAGGAGCCCACATCGCTCCACCCCGCCGCGAGCGGGACGACAACCGCATCGGAGGTCTTCTCCATGACCGCGTAGTCGATCGAATCCGACGGGCACGCCGCGAACGCTTTGGCGTCAATGCGCGTGAAGTCGAGATCGCTCTTCGCGCCGCGAAAAGCGGCCTCGCAAGCCTTCGCAATCTGCGGGGCGAAGCGCGTGAGCTCCTCGAGGTAGCGCCGCGCGCCGAACATGAACATGCCGCTGTTCCAGTAATGCTCGCCCGAGGCGAGGAATTCCCGTGCGCGCTCCGGGGAGGGTTTCTCGACGAAACGGGCGATGCGATGCACCCCTTCCCCGCCGCCTCCGGCGGCTAGCGCGCCCCGCTGGATATACCCATAGCCCGTCTCGGGCGCCGTGGGCACGATCCCGAAAGTCACGAGCTGTCCCGCCTCCGCCGCACCGAGCGCGGTGCGCACGGCCTTCTGGAACATGGGCACGTCCCTGATGACGTGGTCCGCGGGCAGCACCAGGAGCACGGCGTCGCCAGTCGTGCCGCCGTCCGCCGCACTCCCGCGCTTTGCCGCCTCGAGCGCCGCGTGCGCCGCGAGCGCGATCGCGGGCGCCGTATTGCGCCCCATCGGCTCCAGCACCACGGCCTGCGGCTCGACGCCGAGCTGGCGAAGCTGCTCGGCGACGAGAAATCGGTGCGCCTCGTTGCAGACGACGACAGGGGAGGCGGCACCGAGCCCCTCGAGGCGCAGCACAGTCTGCTGCAGCATCGTGCGCTCGCCGATCAGAGCGAGCAGCTGCTTGGGATAGAGCTCGCGCGAAAGAGGCCACAGCCGCGTTCCGGCGCCGCCGGAGAGGATGACGGGAGTGAGCATTAGTGAA
>DASXNC010000322.1:0-7206 GCA_036495325.1 Steroidobacteraceae bacterium | reverse complement strand
AGCGCGGCCCGCGACGGCAGCGAGAAATGCATCGAGATTCGGAGTCGGCGTATCGTCCACCTGCACGATGCGCCGTCCGGGGTACAGCCCGTATCGCGTGGCCGGCGATCCGTAAGCGAAATACGCCACGTACACGCCGACCGGCGGAATGCCGCGCTGCGCACTCATGGGCCGATGGGGAGCCTGGAGCGTGGCACCCGCCCACTCGACGAGCCGGTCAACGTCAGCCCCCGGCAGGACCGCCGTCGGAACCTCGATCGTTTGCGCCGCATTCGAGCGCCAGACCGTGACACTGACGCGGTCGCGATCACCGACCGCGCGCTCCACGTCCTGAAAACGCGTGACCACCTTACCGTCGATTGCGAGCAGGATGTCGCCCTGCTGCAGCAGCTGAGCGGCAGGCGACCCCGCGACGAGCCGCACGGCGGTGAGCGCCTGGCGCTCGACCGAGCTTGCCTGCTCGAGCTTCTTCATCCAGGCATCCGAGAGCCCAAACTCCCGCGCGTTCGCGAGCGGCATCGGCCCGAGTTCCACATCGAGCGAATGAAGCGGGCGACCGGTGTGGATACGGTCGAGCATCTCCGAGACGAGATTGATCGGCACACCCTTCGACATCTGGGTGAGCTCGCGCCCGTTCTCGTACGCGAAGCTCGACCACAGTCCCACCACCTCTCCTTGCACGTTTGCGAGGACGCCGTCGTAGTCCATCGGCGGATTGACGAGGTCTGCGACCTCATCGTCCGTATCGCGGAAGCGCATGGTCCGCGAGAGCGGTAGATCGATCGGCTCGACGCTCGCGATCTGCGTCGCTCGACTGTGCAGCTGGCTGTCGCCCGAGAGTCCGACCACCCAGACGTTCTCGCCCGGCTGCAGGTCTCGCGGCGCGAGCGTCGCTGAGCGCACCGGCGTCGTGCCGATGAGCTTCGGGTCGTAGGCGACGACCGCAAGATTGTGTACCGGGTGCACGTACACGACCCGCCCCGGTACCTCGAGCGTGCCCGCGAAGGTGATGCGCACGTCCCCGACCGATACCGGCACGGTGTTGCGGTCGACGACCACGAGCCCGCGCTGGGCATCTACGACGATCCCGGTGCCGTGGTAGTAGTGCTCCGTGACGCCCGACACCGAGTAGGGCATGTCGTAGCTCACGAGCACCAGCGAGGATGCGAGGCGTGCGAGGCGGGGATCGGAATAGTGCGGGAATTCCGTCGTGCCGGGCTTTGCCGTCTTCGGGTCGGGGGCGGCGGCGAGACCGCGGCAGTCCCAAAGCCCCTCGACGTCGTTGCGCTGGCAGTAGCGGGCAGGAAACCAGCTCCGGTCCATGCGGAACGAGCGCAGCTCGGTGCCGTTGGGCTCCTCGATCGTGAAGTACCGGACGGTCGCCTCCTCGCGGTCCCCGAGACGCGCGACCACCTTCTCGAAGTCGTCGACGGTCGCAACCGGCGTCGAATTGACGGCGGTGATGACCGCGCCGCGCTGAATGCCCGCCGCGGCGAATACGTATCCCGGATTCGCGACGTACACGCCGTGCGCCGGCACGTTGAAATCGCGCGCTTGCTCGTACGAAAGCGTATTCACCACGGCATCGCCGAACTCGAGATACGAGTCGGGCGTGATGCGGCTCAGATCGCTCACGGGCAGCGTCGCCGTGACCGCCTTGCCGCCGCGCTCGATCTCGACGCTTACGCTCTGTCCCACGGAAGAATCGAGGATCTCCTCGAGCGGCTCGAACTGTGTGACGAGCTTGCCGTTGAGGCGCACCAGGATATCCCCCGGCTGCAGCATGCCGTGGCTCCGCGAGCCGGGCAGCACATCGCTCACCACCAGCATACCCGTGAGCTTGGGGAATGCCTGCCGCGCCGCGGCTTCCGTCGCCGGACTCAATCCGAGGCGCTCGAGCTCATCATAAGGGGTGTAGACGAACACCGTCTCGAGCGTGCCGCGAGTGATCGACTTGTCCGCCTCGATGAACTTCAACGCGCGCTCGACGCGTCCGAGCGGCAGATAGAAACTCGACGCGGCGCCGGTCGCGCCGCCCGCATTGAGCGCAACGACGCGTCCGCGGATGTCGATCACGGGCGAGCCGGAGGAGCCGCCCGAGGTGCCCGAGGCGGCCTGCAGGTAGAACGTATTGAAGTCGTTGTAGTGCTCGATCCCGTACTCCGGCGCCTCGCGGTCAAGCCGCGCGAGCGTGCCCGCAAGAATCGAGAGCTGCTCGCCCGCGTTGTTGCCGACCACGCGGATCTCGCGTCCGACCACGGCCCCCTGCGGATACAGCGCCAGCGCCTTCGGGTGGATGAAGCGCAGCTTCTTCGGGTCGTAGCGGTAGAAGCCGAAGTCGTGCACCGGGTCGCGGTAGACCGGATAGAGCTGCACCTCCTCGCGATCGAGGAACGTCGCCTCGGCCGTCACCGGGCCGGGCGTCACGACATGGCGGTTGGTGAGAATGAGCCCGCGCTCGGCATCGACGACGAAGCCCGTCGCCTCCGCGGTCGAGTTCCACTCTGTGTCGAAGGCGCGCGTCGAGTTCACGTTGATCGACACGACGCTGCTCGCGATGCGCTCGAGCGTGACCGCCCAGTCGGGATTCTCCTCGACAGCCGCGGCCTGCCGCACGAGTTCCTGGGTCTGACGCGCACCGCCGTGCGTGGGCGCGCCCGGACCCGAGCGCCCGGAGGCCGAGGGCCCGTTGACCTCCACGGCGTTTGCGGTGTCCTGCGGTTGAGTGGTCGGCTCCTGCGCGCCGGCGGCGAACGCGACGGCCGCGAACGGCAGCACCAGGAGCGAGGTGAAGTGAGCGAATCTCATTCCAGTGGTTCTCTCGATCGGAGGCTCACGCCGAGGTTAGTCCCTCTGCAGACGCCGCCGGCTTGAAGGTGAGGTCCAGCTGCTTGGCGGCCCGTACGTCGTCCAGGCGCCGCACGGGCAGCGTGTAGGGCGCCCCGCGGACACGCTCGGGGTCCTCGCTCGCCTCGCGCGCGATGCTCGCGAGAGCGTCGACGAACGCATCGAGCGTCTCCTTGCTCTCCGTCTCGGTGGGCTCGATCAGCAAGCACTCCGGAACGAGCAGCGGAAAGTACGTCGTGGGCGCGTGCATCCCATAATCCAACAGTCGCTTCGCAAAATCCATCGCCGTCACCTCGAGCTCGCGCGCCTCGCGCTTGAGCGTCACTATGAGCTCGTGGCTCGCGCGGCGGTCCGGATAGGCTGCCGCGAATCCCGCCCGAATGAGTCTCGCGAGCAGGTAGTTCGCATTGAGAGTCGCGTGGTCGGCGACCGCAGTCATCCCCGAGCGGCCGAGCAGGCGCATGTAGACATAGGCACGCAAAAGCACCCCTGTGTTCCCCATGAACGCCGAAAGTCTCCCGATCGACTGCGGCACGTCGCGCTCGGTAAGCCAGCGGTAAGCTCCCTCGTCTCGCCCGACGAGGGGAATGGGCAGGAACGGCGCGAGCCGCGGGCCGACCCCGACGGCGCCGGCCCCCGGGCCGCCGCCTCCGTGGGGTGTCGAGAACGTCTTGTGAAGATTTACGTGGACGACGTCGAAGCCCATGTCCGCCGGGCGGACCTTGCCGAGGATGGCGTTGAGATTCGCGCCGTCGTAGTAGAGCAGGCCGCCGGCCTCATGCATGATCTCGGCGACCTCGAGGATCCGGCGCTCGAACACGCCGAGCGTTGAAGGATTCGTCAGCATGATGCCGGCCGTCGCGGGACCGACCGCCGCCCGGAGCGCCTCGAGGCTCACATCGCCTTCGGCGCCGACCGGGACCTCCCGCACCACCGCGCCACACATGGTCGCGGTCGCGGGATTCGTGCCATGGGCGGCCTCCGGCACGATGATCTCTTTTCGCGCGAGATCGCCGCGCGCGCGGTGATAGGCGCGGATCATCGCAACTCCAGCGAGCTCGCCCTGTGCGCCCGCCATGGGCGCAAGCGACACGGCCTGCATGCCGGTCACCGCCTTCAACATCTCCTGCAGCTCGTAGAGGCACGCGAGCACGCCCTGGCCGTGCGAATCGGGCGCGAGCGGATGGCGCCCGAGAAATTGCGGCAGCTGCGCGAGCGCGTTGCACGCCTTGGGGTTGTACTTCATCGTGCACGAGCCGAGCGGATAGAAGTGCGTGTCGATGGAGAAGTTGAGCTGCGAGAGGCGAGTGAAGTGCCGCACCGCATCGAGCTCGCTCACCTCCGGAAGGAATGGCGGCTCCGTGCGGGCGAGCTCCGCGGGAATGTCCGCCGGTCGCGTCGGCGCCCCTGCCGGACCCGCGGCATCCTGCGGGACCCGCGGCCATTGGTCGAAGGCGGCGCGCCCGGGCCGCGAATACTCGAAGATCAACTTCTCGCCGTGCGGTTGCATCGTCCGGATACCTCGTGCCGCTCAGGCGGCGTGTTGATTCGACAGTGCCTCACGCACGGCCGAGGCGAAGGCTTCGATGTCGGCGCTCGTCTTCGTCTCCGTCGCGCAGGCGAGAAATGCCGCGCCGAGCTCCGGGTAGTACGGCGCGAGATCGACGCCGCCGAGGATGTCCCGTTGCGCGAGAGCGGCGAGCACGGGTGCTGCTGGGCGATCGAGCTGCAGCACGACCTCGTGAAAGTACGGGCTCCGGAATGCCGCTCGCACTCCCGGCACGCGGGTGAGGGCCCCGAGGAGCTCTGCAGTGCGCGCGTGGCAAGCGGTCGCGACGCGCTCGAGTCCCCGCGGCCCCATGAGCGAGAGGTAGATGGTCGCGGCGGTCACCATGAGTCCCTGATTGGTGCAGATGTTCGATGTCGCGCGGCCGCGGCGGATGTGCTGCTCTCGTGCCTGCAGCGTGAGCGTGAAGCCGGGGCGTCCCGCCACATCGAGTGTGCGTCCGACGATGCGCCCCGGCATCTGCCGCACGTGCTCCATGCGCGTGGCCATGAACCCGAAATACGGGCCGCCCGAAGAGAGCGGAATCCCGAGCGGCTGGCCCTCTCCCACGACCACGTCGGCGCCGCCGCGCCAGGCGCCGGGCGGCTTCAGGAGTGCAAGCGAAGTCGGATTGACCACCGCGATGACTGGAATGCGGCGACGGTGCGCCCAATCACTGAGCGCGTCCACATCCTCCAGCACACCGAAGAAATTCGGCTGCTGGATCGCGAGCGCCGCCACGTCCTCGCCCTCGTAACGTGCGAGCGCCTCGGGGAGGATGCGGCCCGACTCGGTGCAGTACGGCATCTCCTCGAGCCTCAAGCCCTGGTGGCTCGTGATGGCGCCGGCCGCGGCGCGATAGTGCGGATGGACCGTGCTCGGCACGAGCACCTTGAGCGACTTGGAGCGTCGATTGATCCGCACGGCCATGAGAAGCGCTTCGGCAAATGCGGAACCGCCGTCGTAGAGCGACGCGTTCGCGACCTGCATCCCGGTCAGGCTCGCCACCATCGTCTGGAATTCGTAGATCGTCTGCAGCGTTCCCTGGCTCGCCTCGGCCTGATAAGGCGTGTACGCACTGTAGAACTCCCCGCGAGTGGCAATCGCCCAGACCGCCGCCGGGATGTGGTGCTCGTAGGCGCCCGCGCCGAGAAAGGACAGCGGCTCGCCGTCGGAGGCGGCGCGCTCGCGCATCAGCCGGCCGATCTCCATCTCCCCGAGCGTCTCGGGCACGCCTGAGGGCTTGCGCGAGCGGATCGAGGCGGGAATCTCGTCGAAGAGCTCCTCGATGCTCGCGGCGCCGATTGCCTCGAGCATCTCGCGAACGTCGGCCGCGGTGTGCGGAATGAATGCCATCAATCGCCCTCCGCCTCGATCAGCTTCGAGTACTCCTCGGGCCTCAGCAGCTTGGCGACCGCCGTCGCATCCTGCGGACGGATCCGCGCGATCCAGCCCGCCTCGTACGGCGATTGATTGATTCGCTCGGGTGAGGCGGCGAGCTCCGTGTTCGCCGCCGCGATCTCGCCCGCGACGGGGCAATAGACGTCGGAGGCCGCCTTCACCGACTCGACGACTGCGTAGGGCTCACCGGCGCTCACGCGCCGACCGGGCTCGGGTGTCTCGACGAACACGAGATCGCCGAGCGCCTGCTGCGCGTGATCGGTGATCCCGATCTCGAGGAGCCCATCGGGCATGACGCGCACCCATTCGTGGGTCTTGGTGTAGCGAAGATTGGTCGGAACCTGGCTCATGTGGATCCCTTCGTTTGAATCTGGCTGCCCTTCTGCGCCCCTCGATGCACGAACGGCGGCTCGACCACGCGCGCCTCGAGGAGCTTGCCGCGGATGTCGACCTGCACCATCCCGGTTGTCGCGGCGGGTACGCGCGCGAGCGCGATCGAGCGCTGCAGGGTGGGGGAAAACGTACCGCTCGTCACACTGCCCTCGCGGTCGCCCGCGACGGTCACGCGCTGACCGGCGCGCAGCACACCGCGACCCTCGAGTTCGAGCCCGACGAGCGTGCGCTCGGCACCGTGCGCCAGCACGGCCTCGAGCGCCTCCCGTCCGACGAAGCGGCGCTCGCGCGGCTCGAGCGCCACCGTCCATCCGAGGCGCGACTCGTAGGGATGCGTGCTCGCATCCATGTCATGACCATAGAGATTGAGGCCTGCCTCGAGTCGCAGCGTATCGCGCGCGCCCAGGCCGCAGGAGATGACCCCGAGCGCGTTGAGCCGGCGCCAGAGATCTTCCGCCTCGGCGGCGGGGAGCATCACCTCGAAGCCGTCCTCGCCCGTGTAGCCGGTGCGGGCAAGGTAGAGCGTGCCGATCTGCGCCGCGCGGTAGCGGCCGAGCGCTAGAGCGCCTGCCGCCTCGGCGGGCCCGAGCAGCCGCGCGACCTGCGCGCGCGCCTCCGGTCCCTGGACGGCCATCAGGGCCAAGTCGCCTCGCTCGACGATGTCGGCGGCGAACCGCTTCGCCTGCGAGCGCATCCAGGCGAGATCCGAATCCCGGGTCGCGCCGTTCACGACGACGCGAAAAAGCTCGGCGCCGAGGAAGTAGACGATCAAATCGTCCACCACCCCGCCGGATTCGTTGAGCATGCAACCGTAGAGCGCCTTGCCCGGGGCATCGAGCTTGGCCACGTTGTTCGCGATCAGCCGCTCGAGGAACGCCTGGGCCTCGCGCCCGCGCACATCGAGAATGCCCATGTGGGAGACATCGAAGAGTCCCGCCCCGCGGCGCACCGCGTGATGCTCGTCGAGCTGCGAGCCGTAGGCGAGCGGTAGATACCAGCCGCCGAAATCGATGAGCCGC
>DASXNC010000321.1:0-5832 GCA_036495325.1 Steroidobacteraceae bacterium | reverse complement strand
TCGCCTTGCCCCACATCACGATCATCGCGCTGATCGCGCTCTTCGCCGCGTTTGCGCTCCTCGATGGATTCACCTCCCTCGGCTCCGCGATCGCGAACCGGGACTGGGGATGGCAGCTCTTCGGCGGGTTGCTGAGTCTCGCGATCGGTGTGCTGACGATTATGTGGCCGGCTTCGGCGGGTTTCGCGCTCATCATCTTCATTGCCGCCTGGGCGCTCGTGCGCGGCGTGTTCGACATCGCCGCGGCGATCACGCTACGGCACGAGCTCAACCGCGGTTTTGAGTGGCTGCTCGTCCTGAGCGGAATCGTATCGATCGTGTTCGGACTGGCCGTGGCCGCCTGGCCGGTGCTGGGCGCGATCGCCATCATCGGCATGATCGCCGGCTTCGCGATTTTCCTCGGGGTCCTGCTCGTCGCGGCGGGCTTAAGGGAGTGGCAGCTGCAGCGCCGTTACCACCTCGGCCCACCGGCCGGCCACGCCGTTTGAGGGCACGAAATTCCGCGTGAGCCTCGCGACCGAGGCCGCGCGCGGCCGTGTGTGCTGGTCGCAACGACTCGCGCCGGCACCGCCCCGAGAGCCACTGGGGTTTCGACGACGCGACGCCGCTTCTTCGAGCGCCTCAAGTACGGCCGCTCGGCCCTGGCGAGCCGGCATGTCCCCTCCCTCGCCGGTGATACGACCCCCTCCTCCGAAAGGGAGAGCTCCCACCTGCTCCTTTATGGCCTCCCTCCTCCTCCGCAGTAATCAACCCGCCTAGCTCGACCGGAGAATGTTCAATCGGGCTGGCGCGCTCAAGAATGTCGTCCCAATGGCGGCCACCCCCGGTCGCCAGGGACCTAAGGAAAGGAGCGTGTCATGACGAGATCACTGGCAGAGAACATGCAGGCGGCACTTCTGGCCTTCATCGCTGTGCTCGCCGCCTCGGCTTTCATGCTGTTGCGTTAAGCACAGGGAGGTTGTGAGGCGGACGCAGCGTTGCGCCGCCTCTGCGCCTCCGCCGCGCCGCCCGTCGCTTCGGCGGGCGGCCGAAGGCAGGTAGAATCGGCGCAGTATGTCCGTTGTCGCCACAGACCTTCTTGAGCCTGCCAACGTCACGGCAGATCCCCTCGTGGCGCCCGCCACCGAAGCACATGCGGTGCCGCTCGATTCCCCGCCCGACGAGCGCGCGGACAATAGCGTCTACGCCGAGCCGCAATCTTTAGCCGCCCACCCCGACCCGCAATCGCCCGTCCTCACCGCCTCGATTTCGACGCTCCCGGACGCGCACCGCCAGGAGGTTCACCGCGCGGACGAGATCGCACAGATCAACGAGTCGCTGCAGCATCGCGAAAGCCTGCTCGCCGCCTCGGCGAAGGCCAGCCGCCTTCTGCTCGAGGCGCCCGACGTGATGCAGGCCGTACCTGATGTGCTGCGGATGCTGGGCGAGGCCGCCGGCGCCGATCGGGTCAATCTCATGCAGGCGCTTCCGGGGCCAAACGGTGAGCGCTGGCTCGTCGTCACGAGCGAATGGGTCGCGGACGGCGTCACGCCGCATCTCGGACATCCTTCGAAGGGGCTGTGCGATGAGCAGTGCCTCGACGCGCTGAGCGCGGAGCTGCGCGCGGGCCGGAGCCTGTGCATCACGCCCTCCGAGCTCGACTGCAACCGCGCCAATTTCGACGGCGTCGATACGCAAAGCAAAGCTGTCGTCCCGATCTTCGTCGAGACTGCTTTCTTCGGTGTCGTCGGCTTCGACAATACGCGCCAGCGGCGCGCCATCGATCCTTCGGAGCTGTCGGCGCTTGAGACGGCAGCCGGGGTGATCGGCGCAGCGCTGCATCGCGAGCGCCTGATCGAGGCGGTGCGGCGCGAGCGCGAGCGCGCCGCCGAGGAGCGCGTTGCCGAGCTCGCAAAGGCGAATGCCGCGATCCGCGCAAATCTCGAGCGTCTCGGGAACGAGCCCGACTTGCACAGCTTCCTAGGCCACGTGCTGCGTGAGGCGACGCGCCAGCTCGATGCGGCGGCCGGATTCGTCGTCGTACTCGATGATGCACACAAAGAGTGGCGCCTGACGGCGAGCGTGAAGGACGGCGAGATCGACGTGTCGCCCTTTGCGACCGCCATGGCGCCTGCGGCGCAGCAGGTGCTGAGTACACTTCTCGAGCAGGCGCGCGGCGCGTTTCAGATCGATGTGGAGCAGGACTCTCAGGTGTTCTGGCCCGAGGCGGTCGACTATCTGCGCAGCCACGGCCACGCGAGCCTGTTCATGCTGCCGCTCGTCTTCGCCGGACGCACGGTCGGCTGCGTGGGACTTGCGTTTCCGCGCAACGAGTCGGTGAACATCGAGCGCAGCGAGCTCCTCGTCGCGCTCGCGCAGCAGGCGACGCTCGCCATCGAGCTCACGCGGCTCGCGAGCTCCGCCCAGGCGGCCGCGGTGCTCGTCGAGCGCAACCGCATCGGTCAGGAGATCCACGACGGCCTCGCGCAGGCCTTCACGGGCATCCTGATGCAGATCGGCGCTGCGGAAGAGACGCACGAGCAGGAGCTCGCGCAGGACGCGCCGCTCGCCGTGATTCTCGCGCGCATTCGCGATCTCGCCCGCGAGGGCCTCGCCGAAGCGCGCCGCTCCGTGATGGCGCTGCGTCCGGATCAGACGCGGCGGGGCGGGCTCGCGCGCGCTTTGCGTCAGCTCGCGGAGCGCTCGAATGTGCCGGGGCTGGTCACGACTTTCGAAGGCGAGGAGGCCGAGACGGGCCTGCCGCCGGAGCACGACCACGAGCTGCTGCGCATCGCGCAGGAGGCGGTCAGCAATGCGGTGCGCCATGCGCGGCCGCGCAACGTGCGCATCTCCCTCACCGGGAAGCCCGGAGACTGGCTGCTCGCGGTCGCCGACGACGGCCGCGGCATGGAGCAGCGGCCCGAGCGCGCCGCGCAGCTCGGCTTCGGGCTCACGAGCATGCGGGAGCGCGCGGGCGCGATCGGCGGAGAGTTCAAGGTCGAGAGCCGCCCCGGCGAGGGGACACGCGTCGCGGTCAAGGTCGCGCGGCGCAGAGCGAAATAAAGATGATTGAAACTGAAAACCGCTATGGCACGAGCACGAGCTCCGGCGGCGGCGGCGCCAGTGCATCACCGCAGCGCAAGATCCGCGTGATCCTGGCGGACGACCACCCGATCGTGCGTGACGGCCTCGCCGCGATCGTCAACCGCCAGCTGGACATGGAGGTTGTCGCCGAGGCTGCCGACGGCGAAGAGGCGATCGCCGCCTACGAGCGCCACCTGCCCGATGTGATGGTGCTCGATCTGCGCATGCCGAAGAAGGATGGATTCGCGGTCGTCCAGCAGGTGCTCGAGCGGTATCCGCACGCGCGGCTGCTCATCGTGACGACCTATGACGGGGACGAGGACATTTTTCGTTGCTTGAGCCAGGGCGCGAAGGGATACGTGCTCAAAGATGCTCCGCGCCAGGAGATCCTCTCCGCCATCCGCGCCGTGAGCGAGGACCGTCCGTACGCCTCATCCTCGATCGCCGCGAAGGCGCTGCAGCGCATGGGCCGCCCCAGCCTCACGCAACGCGAGCTCGATGTGCTGCAGCTGCTCGCCGAGGGCCGCAGCAACAAAGACATCGCGCGCCGCCTCAACATCACCGAAGGCACGGCCAAAACGCACGTGAAGGCGATTCTCACCAAGCTCGATGCGATCAGCCGCACCGAGGCCGTCGCCGTCGCACACAAACGAGGCATGATCCGGCTCTGAGCCCGCCTCGGTCTCTGGGCCCCGCGCGCTCCGGCAACGGGCACCTTTCAACAGCCTTACACGCTGGCCTTACACGCTCGTACGTCGCGCGGCGGACGAGGACGTCGCAGGCGCGTCCCCGTCGCCGGCACCGCAACAAGTGCGGTCAGACGTAGCGATTCGCGTTATCAGTCAGCGATTCGTGTTATCAGCAGCCTCTGAGCGTCTCTCCTACCACTTCTCATCGTCGTGATCGTCGATTCCGTCGCGCGAGAGCACATCTCGCGAAACTGTCCAGCGCTCGTAGCATTCGAGATGGAGCGTCAAAGTACGGTCGCGCACCTCGGGAAGTTCGACCTCGTATTCGACTTGTTCCTCTTCTATGACTTGGTGGCACAAATCACACCTTGCACCGGTGCCTCGACCCGCCCAGGCCCGATTTGTTTTCCGCGGCACACCGCCTGTTCTCGACGACCGCGGACTCAGCTTTATTGCTTGGACCATCACTCCTCCTCATCAAGCGGACTGCTCCACTCTCAACGCGTCTCAACGCACAGTCTTGCAAGCGGATGACTGCATAAGACATATGCCAGCTTGAGTGAGTTCCGTCACCAGCGCAAAACGTCGCGGTA
This sequence comes from Steroidobacteraceae bacterium, assembly GCA_036495325.1. GTDB lineage: Bacteria > Pseudomonadota > Gammaproteobacteria > Steroidobacterales > Steroidobacteraceae > JASHUC01. The sequence goes on along the minus strand of DASXNC010000321.1, from coordinate 1,487 downwards.
GCACGACAAATCGTGCTCTGGAGGCAGGAATTTCTTTACACCGCTTGACGTTTCGTCACGACGGCGGGCGCATCGTCACAACTGCGGGCGCTTCATCGCGTCCGCGGGCGCTTCGTCACGACTGCGGGCGGTAGCCCTCTGGAGCTTGCGAGCCCGCGCCGAAGAGGAATTTCTCCATCTCGCCCTCGAGGAAGCGGCGCGCCTTCGGCTCGATCGGCGTCAGCCGGTACTCATTGATGAGCATCGTCTGATGCTCCCTCCATCGGGCCCACGCTTCCTTTGAGATGCTTTCAAAGATGCGCTTCCCGAGCTCGCCCGGGTACGGCGGCCGATCGAGTCCCGGTGCCTCGCGTTTCAAATACGCGCACTGAACCATTCGTGCCATTTCAACTCCGTTCGAGCCGCTCGAGCAGGGTCCGGACCGGGGCCGGCAGGCCCACCGAGGCCGGATCGCGCGGGTTATACCAAATGACCTCCGCTCCCTCCAAAACTGTCCGGAGGCCGCTGCACTCGAGCTTCAGCGGTGTGATCGCGAGATCGAAATGCGTGAATGCATGCCGTATGGGCTCCTCGGGCCGCAGCTCAGCCGAAGCGCACGCGAGCCGCTGCGCGGCGAAAACGGCCGCTCCGTCGCGAGCGGCAAATTCGGGCGGGCACCAGAGGCCGCCCCAGATGCCGCGGGCGGGACGACGCTCGAGCAGCACGCTGCCGTCCTCCCGCTGGGCAAGGAGCATGAAACATTCGCGCTCGCGCCGCGTGCGCGCCGGCCGGGGAGACGGCAGCACGTGCTGGCGGCCACTCTGGCGCGCGATACAGCGAGCCTCGAGTGGACAGGCGACGCAAAGCGGGCGCCGACGCACACACAAAGTCGCGCCGAGATCCATGATCGCCTGCGTATAGGTCGCGACATCGGTGTGTGGGGTGCACTCCTCCGCACGGGCCCAGAGCTGCGCGGCGGCCACCCGGCTCCCCGGATCGCCTTCAATTCCGAAAAAGCGCGCGAGCACGCGCTTCGCATTGCCGTCGAGTATCGGATGGCGCTGGTCGCACGAGAGCGCGAGAATCGCACCCGCCGTGGAACGGCCGATGCCGGGCAGGGCCGCCACGTCCTCGAAGAGCTCCGGAAACCGGCCGCCGAGCTCGTCGCGGATGCGGAGCGCCGCGCGGTGCAGGTTGCGCGCGCGGGCGTAGTAGCCCAGCCCCGACCACAGATGCAGCACCTCATCGAGCCGTGCGGCCGCGAGCGCGGCCGCATCCGGAAAGCGCCGCATGAACCGCTCGAAATACGGAATCACCGTCGCCACCTGCGTCTGCTGGAGCATGATCTCCGAGACCCAGACGCGGTACGGCGTGCGCTCGAGCTGCCAGGGCAGATCGTGTCGACCGTGCTCTGCGTGCCAGGCAATGAGAGCCGGGGCGATGGGCGCGATCGGCGCGATCGGCGCGATGGGCGCGATCCGGGCGATCGGGGCGATGGGCGCGATCGG
>DASXNC010000320.1:0-2316 GCA_036495325.1 Steroidobacteraceae bacterium | reverse complement strand
CCCGAGGTTGCCGTCCTGCATCTCAAGGACATCGTCGGTCCGGCGACGAGCCGCTACATCGAGCGGGGACTCGCGACGGCTCAGGCCAACGGCGACCAGCTCGCGATCCTCGAGATGGACACGCCGGGCGGGCTCGACACCGCGATGCGCGACATCATCCACGCCATCCTCGCCTCGCGCATTCCGGTCGTCGGATTCGTCGCGCCACCCGGTGCGCGGGCGGCAAGCGCCGGGACATACATTCTGTATGCCTGCCATATCGCCGCGATGGCCCCCGCCACGAATCTCGGCGCGGCAACACCCATCGAGATCGGCGGCAGCTCGACGCCGCAACGCGAGCCTGAGCCCGCCTCGCCGGGCTCGGGGCAAGGATCGGCCGGCCCGGCATCGAGCACGAGCCCGGAAGGCCGCCATCGCGCCGCCCCGGAGAGCTCTCCGGCGCTCACCACCGAGGAGCGCAAGCAGATCAACGATGCGGTGGCCTACATCCGCAGCCTTGCGGAGCTGCGCGGCCGCAATGCCGATTGGGCCGAACAAGCGGTGCGCGGGGCAGCGAGCCTCCCGGCGAACGCGGCGCTGCAGCAGCATGTGATCGATCTCATCGCCAACGACGTACCGGACCTGCTCACGAAGCTCGATGGCCGGCAGGTGAAGGTCGGCGGTGCGACCGTCGTCCTCGCGACGCGCGGAGACTCGACGGTCGAGATCAATCCGGACTGGCGCACGCGCCTGCTCGCGATCATCACGCACCCGACGATCGCATACGGCCTGCTCCTGATCGGGATCTACGGCCTGCTGCTCGAAGGTTACAACCCGGGCGCCATGCTGCCGGGCGTGGTAGGCGTCATCTCGCTCCTGATCGCGCTCTTTGCGTTTCAGATCCTGTCGGTCAACTTCGCGGGGCTCCTGCTCGTCGCCCTCGGCATCGGGATGATCATCGGCGAGCACTTCGCTCCCGCCTACGGCTCGCTCGGGATCGGAGGACTCATCGCGTTCGTCGTCGGCTCGATCATTCTGTTCGACACGGACGCCTACGAGCTGCATCTCGCGCTGCCGGTCATCGGAGGCGTCGCGACGGCGGGAGGCCTCCTTCTCATCGGCCTGGTCTACCTCACGACCCGCTCGATGCGGCGCCCGGTCGTGACGGGCACGGAAGCGATGATCGGTGCGCCCGCCGAGGCCTTCGAGGACTTCGAGCAGCACGGTCGTGTACGCTTGGGCGGCGAGCTGTGGAATGCGTATACGAGCCAGCCGGTGCGGGCGGGGGAGCCCGTGCGCATCGTGAAAGTCGATGGACTTCAGCTGTGGGTCGAGCCGGGCGTCGCGCCGGGGCTCGGGCCGGCCCCGGGCCGGCCCGAGCGGGAGCGCCGCCCCGAGGGGTAGCCGATGTCAGCCTTTGCGATCATCGTCATCGTCATCATCGCGGCGTTCGTGTTCACGAGCCTAAAAGTGCTCAAGGAATACGAGCGCGGCGTGATGTTCAATTTTGGGCGCTTCGGCGGCGTGAAGGGGCCGGGGATCATCTTTGTCTGGCCGATCGTGCAACAGATGACCAAAGTCGATCTGCGCGTGATCGTGCTGCAGGTGCCGAAGCAGGACGTGATCCTGCGCGACAACGTCTCCGTCAAGGTGAGCGCCGTCGTCTACTTCCGCATCGTCGATCCGGCGAAGGCCATCATTCAGGTCGCCAACCCTTGGGAGGCGACCAGCCAGCTCGCGCAAACGACGCTGCGCTCGATCCTCGGCCAGCACGAGACCGACGAGATGCTCTCCCAGCGCGAGAAGTTGAACGCGGATATTCAGCACATCCTCGATCAGAACACCGATGCGTGGGGCATCAAGGTGTCGAACGTCGAGATCAAGGATGTGGATCTCGATGAGACGATGGTCCGCGCGATGGCTCGCCAGGCAGAGGCCGAGCGCGCGCGGCGCGCGAAGATCATCAACGCCGAGGGCGAGAAGCAGGCCGCGGAGACGCTCGTCTCGGCCGCCGTCGCGATGTCGCGGGACCCGCGCGCCCTGCAGCTGCGCTACCTGCAAACGCTGCTCGATATCGCGACCGAGAAGAGCACCATCATTGCCTTCCCGCTGCCTCTCGACTTGATAGCTCCGCTCCTTCAGCGCGGAGCGCCCGGCGCCTCATCGCCGCCGGCGGCGGGTCAGAGCTCGAGTTGATCTCCGGGCCTCGCGACGCGCGCTGGATTCTCGCCGCGGGCGCCTTGTTCATCGCGGCCGCAACCGTGCTCGGCGCGCTCGGTGCGCACGCGCTACAAACGCGGCTTGCGCCGGAGCGGCTGCAAGTCTACGAGACGGCCG
>DASXNC010000319.1:0-6090 GCA_036495325.1 Steroidobacteraceae bacterium | reverse complement strand
CGGTAGGGCGCTCGTGAATGATCGCAGCGTAGCCGAAGCAGATGTGCACGGCCGTCGTGCCGGTCACGCCCTCGAGGGCGCGGTTGAGGGCGGCGGCGCCGAACTCGCGCGCCTTCTGCGGGCGTGCCTGCATGTACGGCTCATCGATCTGCACGACATCGGCGCCGGCTGCGAACAGATCGCGGATCTCGGCGTTCACCGCCGCCGCGTAGTCCATCGAGGCCTCGGCTTCGCTCGGATAGAAGTCGTTCTGCGCCTGCTGCGTCATGGTGAATGGACCCGGCACCGTCATTTTCACGGGCCGGCTCGTGTTGCGCTTCAAGAACTTGAGATCCTCCACCTGCACCGGTCGCGTGCGGCGGATCCGTCCGACGATGCGGGGCACGGGATTGGGATGTCCCGAGCGGTCGAGCGCGGTGCCGGGGTTGTCGATGTCGACGCCCTCGAGCGCGGTCGCGAAGTGATTGGAGTAGCTCTCCCGGCGGCACTCCCCATCGGTCACGATGTCGATGCCGGCCTCCTCCTGGGCACGGATCGCGAGCAGCGTCGCATCGTTCTGTGCCTCGGCGAGGAAGGGCTCGGGGATTCGCCAGAGATCGCGTACGCGCACCCGCGGCGGGAAGCGGCCCGAGAGCTTCGGGCGATCGATCAGCCAATCGGGCTGCGGATAGCTGCCGACGAGAGTGGTGGGAAACAACATTGATTTCGTCCTCCAGGTAGCTCGAATGCGGCGCGGTGCCGGGCCGGCGCGGGATCGCCCGCGCTTTGCGCACCGCGGCTCGCGGTCAACTCGGATTCTCGAGGCTGAACGCTGCGTTCTCGTCGTCGTAAGCGAAAGCCTCGGCGTAGCGGCCCCAGCTGATGATCGTGCGCAGCGTCTGCTCGGCCTGCTCGTCGTTCATGTAATCCTCGAGCTCATCGAGGAAGCGGCTCTTGCGGGCGCCGTGGCTCGGACGCTCATCGAGCACGCGGCGGATGTGGGCTGCGAGCGGCACATAGCAAAGGAGCTGTCGCGAGAAGATTCGCTTACGCTCGTCGAGCTCGGAATTTGCAAACGCGAGCCCCACGTCCGTGAGCTTGATGTCGCCGCCCGCGAGCTCGGCGAGCCGCATCATCTGCGCGGCCTCTGCGACCGGGAAGAGCTCGTCGATCTCCATCTGCAGGTCCGAGGCGATTTTCGGCAGATCCGCCGTGCCGTTGAACGGCGCCGCAGCGACGGTTTCGATGAGGCCCGAGAGCAGGTTCGAGCCGACGCGCGGCAGGACGGTGCCGATGCCGGCACCCGGGAAGCGCTCGTTGCGCGCGTGCGCGTCGGCGGGCCGCGCGGTCATCTCGACGTATATACGCTCCACCAGCGCGCGAAACGTCGGATCGAGGCGGCTCCGCGGCTGCGGCAGGGTCACACGAATCTCCGTGAGTATTCGACCGGGGTTGCTCGCGAACACGAGGATGCGATCGCACATGAGCACGGCTTCCTCGATGTTGTGGGTGACGAGCACGACCCCCTTGATGGGCATGCGGCCTTCGGTCCAGAGGTCGAGGAAGTCCGTGCGGAGCGTCTCGGCCGTGAGCACGTCAAGCGCGGAGAAGGCCTCGTCCATCAAGAGGATGTTCGGGTGCACGACGAGCGCGCGGGCGAAGCCCACGCGCTGGCGCATGCCGCCCGAGAGCTCGCGCGGGTAGGCGGACTCGAATCCGTCGAGGCCGATGAGGTCGATCGCCGCGAGCGAGCGGCGCCTGATCTCCGCGCGCGGGATCCGGAGGGCCTCGAGCCCGAGCGCGACGTTCTCGTACACCGTAAGCCAGGGAAAGATCGCGAAGCTCTGGAACACCATCGCGATGCCCCGGGCGGGCCCGTTGATCGGCTGGCCAAGGTAGGTGAGATCGCCGCCGCTCGGCTCGGAGAGTCCCGCAATCAGGCGCAGCAGCGTCGATTTGCCCGAGCCCGAGCGTCCGAGGATCCCGACGATCTCCCCCTCGCTCACCTGCAAGTTCACGCCCTCGAGCACGACGAGCTTGCCCTCCCCATCGGGCTTGGGGAATGCCTTGCTCACGTCGGAGACCTTCAGCAGCGGAGCAGGGGCGGAGCTGATCGGGGCAGGGACGACGTTCATCGGGGCACGTTCACTCGACCTATGACGGCGATCTCGAAAGGGCCATATCGCTACTCGCTCACCCCAGCCGGAAGCGGCGTTCGGCGTAATAATACAGCGGCCGCCAGAAGAGCCGATTGATCGCGGCGACGAACAGGCTCATGGTGACGATGCCGAGCACGATGCGGTGGAAGTCGCCCGCTGCGGTCGCATCGGCGATATAGGCGCCGATGCCGTGAGCGCGCAGCTGCGTGTGGCCCCAGGTCGCGACTTCCGCGACGATCGCGGCGTTCCATGAGCCGCCGGAGGCGGTGATCGCTCCCGTCACGTAGTACGGAAAGACGGCGGGGATCGCGACGCGCACCCACCAGAGACGGCCGCCGACATTGAAGTTCTGTGCGGCGTAGCGCAGCTCCCCGGGCATCGCCGAGGCGCCGGCGATGACATTGAAGAGGATGTACCACTGCGTGCCGAGGATCATGAGCGGGCTCAGCCACACATCGGGACTCAGCCGCCACGTTACGATGATGTAGATGGCGAGGGGAAAGAGCAGGTTCGCCGGGAACGCAGCGAAGAACTGCGCGATCGGCTGAACGATCGCAACGACGCGGGGCCGCAAGCCCACCCACACGCCGATCGGCACCCACACGAGGCTCGCGATCGCGATGAGCACGAAGACCCTGAGTGCGGTGAGCAGCGCGTACTCGAAGACCTGCAGCGCCTCGGCTGCCGTCGTCTGGGCAACGAGCGTGCGGAAGATGTGCCACAGCCCGAGCGCGGCGACGGCACCAATCACCGCCACCCAGAAGTGATCCGCATCGATGGCACGCAGCGCGCGGGTCCAGCGCCCGGCGCGATCCTCGCCGCTGCCTTTCAGCTTGTGCGACGGCGGGGGCGGGTCGGAGAGCGAGCGGCGCATCCGAGGGCCGATCGGCATCGCCCAGCTCGTCCAGCGTACCGCGGCATAGAACGCATCGGTCACCGCGGAAAGGAGCCGCGAGCGCTGCATGACCGTGAGCGCCCAGGAACGAGGCGGCCGGGTGCTCGGCTCCTGCTCATAGCGCAGGCGGTCGACCCACGCGACGAGCGGGCGGAACATCAGCTGATCGTAGGCGAGGATGACGATCGCCATTGCCGCGATCGCCCAGCCGATCGCCCCGAGATTGCGCTGCTCGATGGCGAGCGCGATGTAAGAGCCGACGCCCGGAAGCGCAATTGTGGTGTGGCCGACCGAGATCGCCTCGGAGGCAACGACGAAGAACCACCCGCCCGACATCGACATCATCGTGTTCCAGATGAGACCGGGGAGGGAGAAGGGCACCTCCACCTGCCAGAACTTCATCCACGGCGAGAGGTGAAAGGAATCGGCCGCCTCGATGAGCTCATCCGGCACCGTGCGCAGCGACTGGTAGAAGCTGAACGCCATGTTCCACGCCTGGCTCGTGAAGATGGCGAAGATCGCCGCGAACTCCGCGCCGAGCACGCGGCCCGGCACGAGCGACATGAAAAACACGACCGTGATAGAGATGAACCCGAGGATCGGTACCGACTGCAGGATGTCGAGGATCGGGACGAGCAATTTGCCAGCGCGGGCGCTCTTTGCGGCCCATGTGGCATAGGTGAAGGTGAAGATGAGGGAAAGGGCGAGGGCGGCGAACATTCGCAGCGTCGTGCGCGCCGCGTACATGGGCAGGTTCCGCGGATCGAGCGAGAGCGGGCTCTCCTGCAGCTTCGAGAGCGGCTCGAGCAGGCCGCGGCTCGCCTCCCCGAGAAAGACGACGAGCGCGATGACGAGCACGATCGCCGCCGCGTCCCAGCGGGTTACGACCTCGCGTGCGAAGCCGAATGGGTCGATCCGGGGCCTCGCCTTTACATATTCCTCGTCATCCATCCTTCATCCGTTCTTCACGGTTCGTCTTCATGATCTTTGGGGTATGCTGCGCGCCCCGTCGAGGCTATGATATGTAGCGCTGCGGGGAAGGCCAGCGTACTCGAACAACAAGGGTAGGGATGATGAAAAAGAATCCACTCGCACTGACCGTCTATCGGGCCGTCAAGGCGGCAAACGACGACGGATCGAGTGCAGTCTCGGCTTTCCCCAGTTCGATATCACAGCATCTGCCGCTCGCCGCACGAAGCGGTTGGGACCCGTTCGAGGTGTGGCGGACGCGCATTCATGTCATCGCCCTCCCCGAGACGCCGCGCGGCAAGCGCTGATCTCGGGCGGTAAGGCGTTCAGCGCCGCGCTGCCCTCTCCGCGGATTCATGCTCCCTCGACCCGGCTTGCCCGCCACGTGAAGCGGGCGGTCGCGAGATAGTTCCAGAGAGTACCGACGACGATCCCGGCCAGGGCGGATACGGCCCATTCCGCCCGTTGTGCGAAGGCGTACGAGGCGATGCCGATGTTGGCCAGCGCGCCGAGGCTGCAAACGACGTAGAAGCTCGCGAGCCCGCGCAGGACCCCGAGTCCGCGCAGCCGCCGGTCGCGGTAGGTCAGCAGATTGTTGAGAAAGAAGTTCGAGGTCATCGCGGCCAATGCGGCGGCAGCCTGCGCGATGGGGAACTTGATCGCGAGGCCGAGATAAAGCCCGCTCAGCACGGCGAAATGCACGGCGACGCCGCTGCCGCCGACGAGCGCGAATGAGACGAGGCGCGGGGGCACGATGTGCCCGAAGCGCTTGTCCGCGAGCAGCATCAGGTACTCCCACATGACGAGGGAGTCGAGCTTGCTCTCGCCGTGGCTGCGCTCGCGGAAGACGTAGGGGATCTCCGCGTGTTTGAGAGGACGGCCCGCGGAAGCGATGAGATCGAGGAGGATTTTGTACCCGTAGCCCGAGAGCCGCCGGGCGGTCTCCCGCACGAGACTGCTCCGCACGACGAAGAAGCCGCTCATCGGATCGCTCAGGTCCTGCGGAGTGAGCCCGCGCGCGAGCCGCGTCGCAAAGCGGCTCATCCACTTGCGGCTGCCCGTCCACTCGCCGGTGCTGCCCCCGGCGGTGTAGCGGCTGCCGATGGCGAGATCGAGCCCGTGCGCGCGCACTTTGTCGATCATTGCCGGAAGGACGGACTCATCATGCTGGAGGTCGCCGTCCATCACGCCAATGAGCGGCGCGGAGGAGCTGAGCGCCCCCTCGACCACCGCGCTCGATAGTCCCCGGCGACCGATGCGCTGGATGCACCGCACGCGCCGGTCGTGCTGCGCGAGCCGGCGCACCACTTCGGCAGTGCCATCCGGTGAGTCGTCGTCGACGATGATCAACTCCCAGTCTTCTCCATCGAGCGAGCGCACGAGACGTGCGTGCAGCTCCTCGACGTTCTGCGCCTCCGAGAAGGTGGGGACTACGATGGAAATTTCGGGCATGCGGCCTCAGGGTGACATCGCCGGCTGGCGTCCGAAGTTCGATTATGTGAAAGTCCAGCCTGTCTTGCCACAAGGCACGCAGCTTGTCAGGTATCGTATAGCGAACCTAAAGAGACGCGACGTAGCGCCCGTGAACGTCATTGGCATATCCGCCGGCTACCATGATTCTGCTTGCTGCTTGTTGCGGGGCGGCCGTCTTCTCGCGGCTGCTCAGGAAGAGCGGTTCTCGCGGCTGAAGAACGACAAGACTTTCCCTCGCGCCGCCTTTCGTTATTGCCTGGATCGCGCGGGTCTCACCATCGCCGATATCGATTGCGTCGCCTTCTACGAGGACCCGCCCTCGAAATTGGGGCGTCAGATATGGATGGGGATGCTTCCCGGTCTGACCCAACAGCGGCGCGATTCAATCCTCCGCAAGGCACTATGGACGAGGCCCGAGCAGGAAATCCGCGTACTCACCGGTTTCGACGGTCCGATAGAGATCGTCGATCATCACCTCTCGCACGCCGCCAGCGCGTATTTCTTTTCGGGGTTCGAGGAGGCGGCGATACTCACCGTCGATGGCGTAGGCGAGTGGCCGACCACGACCTACAACGCCGCCCGAGGGTCCGAGATCGAGCGACTGGACCAGGTGGA
>DASXNC010000318.1:0-2854 GCA_036495325.1 Steroidobacteraceae bacterium | reverse complement strand
CTCCTGCCCCGCGCACGGTGTACGAGCCGGCGACCTGGGCGAGCCTCCCGGGCTGGGAGCGGGATCAGATGCAGGAAGCCTGGCCCGCGTTCATCGCGAGCTGCAACATCCTAGGACGGCGCGCCGAGTGGCGCACGGTGTGCGAGGCGGCGCAAGACGCGAAGCCCTCGACCGCACAGGATGTCCGCGCATTTTTCGAGCGCTATTTCGAACCGTTAGAGATCGTGAAGCAGACCGGGCCGCGGTCGGACGATCTGGGATTGATCACTGGCTACTTCGAGCCGGTACTGCAGGGGTCGCGCTCCCCCGCGGCCGGATTCGACACGCCGCTCTACGCTCCACCTCCCGATCTGCTCACGGTCGATCTCGGGTCGGTGTATCCGGAGTTGAAAGGCAAGCGTCTGCGCGCGAGGCTCGAGGGCCGGCGAGTCGTTCCGTACTACAGCCGCGCCGACCTCGAGAGCGATCCGGCGCTCAAGGGCGACGAGATCGTCTGGGTCGGCGATGCGATCGGCGCGTTCTTCCTCGAGGTGCAGGGATCGGGGCGCGTGCAGCTTACGAGCGGGGAGACGATTCGCCTGCATTACGCCGATGAGAATGGCCATCCCTACCGCTCGATCGGACGCTATCTGATCGATCGTGGTGAGCTCAAGCGCGGCGAGGCATCGTTGCCTGCGATTCGCGAATGGGCGCTCGCGCACCCGGATCGCCTCAAGGAGCTCCTCGATGCGGACCCGAGCGTCGTGTTCTTCCATGAGGAGCCGCTCGGGGACCCGGAGCTCGGCCCGAAGGGCTCGCTCGGCGTGCCACTCACGCCCGGTCGATCGATTGCGGTCGATCCTTCGGCCGTGCCGCTCGGAGCTCCAGTGTTTCTCGCGACGACTTTCCCGGCTTCGGACATCGCTCTGCAGAGGCTCGTGATGGGCCAGGATACGGGTGGGGCGATCCGCGGTTCCGTTCGCGCGGACTTCTTCTGGGGAACGGGGACGCAAGCGGGGAGCTCTGCAGGACAGATGAGCCAGCCGGGGCGCATGTGGCTGCTCTGGCCGCGGGGCGTGCCGTTGCCCGGCGCGCAATGAGCGCCATTTGAGGGGAATGATTCCTGCTCCGCCCGTGTGACAGGCGAAGCGCGCGCCACCTGCAGGCGAGGCAGAACCATGGCAAGGAAATACAGTCGCAAGGCGTCAAAGAAGGTCAAACGCGCCATGCACGAGCGCAAGGCTGGCACGCTACGTAGCGGTCGGTCGGGCAAGAAGGTGAAGAGCCGGAAGCAGGCGATCGCGATCGGCCTGTCAGAGGCTCGCAGAGCGGGCGCGAAGGTGCCGAAAAAGAAAAAGAAGTGAAGATATCCGCGAGGCGATGACCTGCGCTGCGGTTCAGAGCTTCAGATTCTCCCAAGCGCTATACTTTTCGGCGCTGAATCCAACGCCGCTCCGCCGCGCGCCCGGGCGGCGCACGTGTGTTTCGGCGTGCTCGAACCTTTCGCGTGCGAGACGGAGTGAGCGATGATCACGCGCAGAACCTTCCTGGCAGGTACGGCGATCGCCAATGGCGCCCTCACGGCAGCAGTGACCGCTGCCGATGCGCTGCTCGGCGATGCGGCAATGGGCGCATCCGCAGCCGCGGCCGCGCCGCGTCCCGAAATCGGACGCGGCGATCGCTACTCAGGAGTCCCGTGGGCGACACGGTCGCCGGTGCTCGCGCAGCACGGCATGGCCGCGACCGAGCAACCGCTCGCCTCGCTGATCGCAATCGAGACTCTCAAGCAAGGCGGCAGCGCGGTCGATGCGGCGATCGCGGCGAACGCGGCGATCGGGCTGATGCAGCCGGTCCTCAACGGCATCGGCGGGGACCTGTTCGCGATTGTCTGGGATCCGCGCACGCGGCAGCTCTACGGCTACAACGGCTCGGGACGCGCGGCGAGGGGCCGCGACCTTGCGAAGATGAAAGCGGAAGTCGAGTCCGCCTGGACCAAGGCCGAAAAGCCGGTGCAGGCGCACATTCCGCCGGTCGGATCGCTCCCGATCACCGTGCCCGGCGCGGTCGATGCCTGGTTCGCGCTGCATGGACGCTTCGGGCGGCTGCCGATGACGGAGGTGCTGAAGCCGGCGATCGGCTATGCGCGCGGCGGATTCCCCGTGACCGAGCTCATCGCGCAGTACTGGAAAGCGAACATGGCGGCGTTCGAGCGCGAGAAGGCGCTCATCGAGGAGCTGGACAACGCACGCGCGACCTATCTCATCGACGGCCACACGCCGGCCGAGGGCGAGGTCTTCCGCAATCCGCACCTCGCCGACACGCTCGAGAAGCTCGGCCATGGCGGGCGCGACGTCTACTACAAGGGCGAGATCGCGCAGCGCATCGATGCGTATTTCAAGCGCATCGGCGGTGACCTGCGCTATGCGGACTTCGCTGCGCATCACGGCGAGTGGGTGGCGCCGCTTGCCGTCCGGTATCGCGGCTACGAAGTGCACGAGCTGCCCCCGAACGGGCAGGGCGGGGCCGTGCTCGAGATGCTGCAGATGCTGAAGAATTTCGATTTGAGGCGCATGGGGGCAGGCTCCGCCGATGCGCTCACGGTGATGATCGAGGCGAAGCGGCTCGCGTACGAGGATCTCGCCAAGTGGTATGCAGACCCGGCGTTCGCAACGGTGCCGATGAAAGGTCTGCTCTCGGACGCTTACGCGGCCGAGCGGCGGCGTCTCATCGATCCGCATCACGCGAACCCACACATCGGCCCCGGCGATCCGCGGCTCTTCGAGGGCGACACGATCTATCTCACGACGGCCGATCGCGACGGAATGATGGTCTCGCTCATCCAGTCGAACTATCGCGGCATGGGATCGGGGCTGGT
>DASXNC010000317.1:0-1803 GCA_036495325.1 Steroidobacteraceae bacterium | reverse complement strand
TCGTCGTCGCCGACGGTCGCGTGCGCGATGTGTCGCGCACGGCGCCTACCGTCTCTGACTATCCGCTCGATGCCGGGCGCGGTCGATCACGATGAGCGCCGGAGCGAAGGCGCTGCGTCGTCTCTGCGCCGCATCGCTCGCCGATGCTCGCCCGGGGGTCGGCCGCCCGGGATACGACCGCGCTGCGACGCGTATCGGCATCGTTCATTTCGGTCCAGGCGCATTTCATCGCGCGCACCAGGCGTGGTACGTCGATCGCCTCCTCGCGAGCGATCCGCGCTGGGGCATCTGCGCGGTCTCGCTGCAGAGCCCGGCTGCGCGCGACGCGCTCGCGCCCCAGGACTTTCTCTACACACTGGCCGAGCTCGGGCCCGACACGCGCCTCAGCATCATCGGTGCGCTGCGTGAGCTCAAGGTGTCTCCGCGCGATCGCGAAGCGATCCTCGCTCGGCTCGTCTCTCCGGACGTGCGCTTTGCGACGCTCACCGTCACTGAAAAGGGCTACTGCCTCGACGCTCGCGGCTCGCTCGATGAGGGCCATCCCGCCATCGCACACGACCTTGCGCACCCGCGCGAACCGGTGACCGTTATCGGCTGGCTCGCGGAGGGTCTGCGGGAGCGGCGCGCGCGGGGGGTTCCGCCTTTTGCCGTGGTGAGCTGCGACAATCTGCAGGACAACGGGCCGACACTGCGCCGCGCGCTCACCAGCCTCGTCCACAGGCTCGATTCGGGGCTCGCGCGCTGGATTGAGGAGGAAGTCGCTTTCCCACGGACGATGGTCGACAGCATCACTCCGGCGACGGACGATCGGCTGCGAGCGCGGGTCGCCACAGCGATCGGGCTCGAGGATGCGTGGCCCGTTCAGAGGGAGGTCTTCACTCAGTGGGTAATCGAGGATCTCCCCGCGGTACGCGTGGCGGACTGGGAGTCCGTGGGCGTGACGCTCACGGCCGATGTAGCAGTGTATGACCGCGCGAAGTTGCGGCTCGTCAACGGCGCGCATTCGACGCTCGCATATCTCGGCCTGCTGAGAGGGCGCGAGACAGTCTCCGAGGCGATGAGCGATGCGCCGCTCGCGGAGTTCGTCGAACGGCTGATGCGCGAGGACATTGCCCCGACGCTCAGCTCATCAGCGCGCGGCACATCGGCCGTGCATGGCACATCGGCCGTGTATGGCGCATCGAGCGGACTCGACGTACCGGCGTACATCGGGGCGGTGCTCGCGCGGTTCCGCAATCCGGCGATGCGCCATCTGCTCGCGCAAATCGCCTGGGACGGGTCGAAGAAGCTGCCCGTCCGCCTGATTGGCACCATAGAGGATCGGCTGCGCGCGGGAGGGTCCATCGAACGCCTGGTCGTGCCGGTCGCCGCCTGGATGCGCTTCATCGCGCGGCAAGCGAAGGCCGGTGCGAAGATCGTCGACCCCGATGCCGAGCGCCTGGCCGCGATCGGGCGAGCTTGCACCGGCGAGGCGCGCGCGGATATCGAGCGGTTCGTCGCGCTCGACACCGTGATTGCCCCGGCTGTCGCAACCCACGAGCATTTCAGCCGTCCACTCGAGCGCGCCTACGCGCGGCTCGCGGCGGCCGATCGCCTCGAGCGTTTCGACAGTGACTGAGCGAACGGATCAATCCGACTCGAACGCTGCCCTGATTGCGGCGGTCGCCTCGGCCGGCACGATCGCGCCCGGGTGCTCAACGACGATCGATGCGAGCGCATGCCCAAATCTAGCCGCTTCGAGCTGTGAGCCGCCGCGCAGCCGCATGCCGAGGTAGCCCGCGTCGAAAGCATCCCCGGCGCCGG
>DASXNC010000316.1:0-2907 GCA_036495325.1 Steroidobacteraceae bacterium | reverse complement strand
ACCGACGTTGCGCAGCTCTCCGGCGCGATCGAGCGCGGCAGATGCGTATTGAGACCGTTCGCCGCCCTGTCGCTCTTCGATTCGCCGAGCCTGCAGCGCAAGGTCGCAGGCATCTGGGCCCGCGAGACTTGTCGGCCGGCGAAAAGGCTCGGCCCGGTGAGGCGCCATCGCTGGCACGAGAAAGTGCGCGTCGGCTATTTCTCCGCCGATTTCCGCAATCACGCGGTCTCAATCCTTGCCGCGGAACTGTTCGAGCGCCACGATCGGAGGAGATTCGAGCTGACGGCGTTCGCCGTGGGACCCGATATCCGGGACGAGGTGCGCACGCGGGTCGAGGCCGCGTTCGACCGTTTCATCCCGGCGTTCGATAGATCCGACGAGGAAGTCGCGGCGCTCGCGAGGCATCTGGAGATCGACATTGCGGTCGATCTCGGAGGCTACACGCAGCACGCGCGGCCGGGCATCTTCGCGCGGCGCGCCGCGCCGATTCAGGTCGGCTACCTCGGCTATCTCGGAACGATGGGTGCGGACTTCATGGACTATCTCATCGCCGACCAGATCATCGTGCCGCCCGAACGGCGTCGGCACTACGCGGAGAAGATCGCCTACCTCTCGAGCTACCAGGTCAACGACTCGAAACGGCACGCCGCGGCGCGTGCGTTCTCTCGAGCGGAGCTCGGCTTGCCGTCGACGGGCTTCGTGTTCTGCTGCTTCAATGCGAATTACAAGATCAACCCGGAGATGTTCGCGAGCTGGATGAGAATTCTGACGGCGGTGCCGGGGAGCGTGCTGTTCTTGCTCGGTGGAAGTCCTGCCGCCGAGCGCAACCTCCGGGAGCACGCCGAACGCAGCGGCATGGAGCCCGCGAGGCTCGTCTTCGGCGGCAAACTCCCCTACGCAGACTATCTTGCGCGGTACCGCGCGGCTGATCTGTTCCTGGACACGCTGCCCTACAACGCGGGGACCACGGCGAGCGATGCGCTCTGGATGGGACTACCCGTGCTCACCTGCGCGGGCGAGGCATTCTCCGCCCGCATGGGCGCGAGCCTCCTCACCGCCGTGGGGCTACCCGAGCTCATCACCGTGGACCGAAGCCATTACGAGCGGCTCGCGGTGGAGCTCGCAACGCGCCCGGACGCACTCGCCGCGATCGGACGCCGGCTCGAGGAGGCGCGCTCCGGCGCCGCACTATTCGACACGACGCGATTCACGGGGGAGCTCGAGGCGCTCTATGAGCGCATGTACCGGCGTCATCATCTCGGGCTGCTGCCGGAACATCTCGCCCCGGAGGCGGCGCACGTGCGTCCGGTCCCCACACGGCAAGCGGCCGCCTAGCAGAGGCAAACCATGGTCAATGACGTTCGAGCCATCGCGTTCTATCTGCCTCAGTATCACCCCATCCCGGAGAACGACGAGTGGTGGGGCAAGGGCTTCACCGAATGGACCAAGGTGGTCGAGGGCAAACCGCTATTCCACGGCCACTACCAGCCGCAACTGCCGGGACCGCTCGGCTTCTACGACCTGCGCCTTCCCGAGGTCCGGGAAGCGCAGGCGCGCCTGGCGCGACAATACGGGATCCACGGTTTCTGCTATTACCACTACTGGTTCGCCGGCAAGCGCCTGCTGGAACGCCCCTTCACCGAGGTGCTGGTCTCCGGCCGGCCGGATTTCCCGTTCTGTCTGTGCTGGGCGAACGAGAACTGGACGCGGCGCTGGGATGGGCAGAATCAGGAGATCCTGATCGCGCAGAACTACTCGGCCGACGGCGATCGGGCGATGATTCGCGAGCTCATCCCAGCCTTCAAGGACCCGCGCTACATCCGTGTGGACGGCCGTCCTCTGCTGCTGGTTTACCGTGCCCTCGATCTGCCGGCACCGCGCGCATCGGCGGCGATCTGGCGCGAGGAGGCGGCGGCGGCCGGGTTGCCCGGGTTGTATCTGTGCCGTGTCGAGTCTTTCGACGAGGCCGCTTCGGCAGCGGATCCCGCACAGATCGGATTCGACGCCGCCTGCGAATTCCCCCCGCATGGGGTCCGGCCGACGGACCCCACCGCGCCTATCGCTGGCCTCGACCCGGATTTTTGCGGGCTGATCTACGATTATGCGCAAGTCGCGCGGGATTTCGCGGCGCGACCCACGCCGTCCTATCGTCGCTTCCATGGAGTGATGCCGTCGTGGGACAACACCGCGCGGGTGGGTCGGCGTGCGGGCATCGCGGCGCATGCCGGCCCGGAGGCGTATCGGAGCTGGCTGGAGACCGTGGTCAATCGCACGCGGCGGGACAAGGAGGGCGACGAGAAGCTCGTGTTCATCAATGCCTGGAACGAATGGGGCGAGGGATGCCACCTCGAGCCCGATCGCCGTCATGGCTTGGCCTGGCTCGAGGCGACGCGCGCGGCGCTCAACGGCGCCGCGCCGAAGATGACCTTCGATGCCTCCGAGGGAGCTCATCTGCCGATCTACAGGCAGATCGAACGACTCGCCAAGGAACTGGGCCTCGATGGGACTGGTCCGGAGGTCGTGCTGCGCGAGTTGTCGAAGCTCGCAAGCCACTGGAACGCCTCGCTCGCGAGGCGCGACGATGTCATCACCGCTCTCAACGAGAAGCTCGCACAGGCGACTGCGATCGTCGCGGCCCAGCAGCGCGGCCTGGCGGAGCGTGACGGGCTGATCGCCGCGCTCAGGGGAAAGCTCACTGCATCCGATGCCGCGTGAGCGGGCGGGTGCTCGGCTCGAACTCGAGTCCGGCTATCCCTGGATATAGTTGAATAGCGACATCCTGGCGAGGGAGGCGTAGGACTGCTGGGCCGCCTGCAGGGCGACCTCCTGCGAATTGAGCTGCGTGACCGCTGCGGCGTAGTCCACGTCCGAGAGCTGCGAGATCGAGGTCTGGAGCTGCGTTTGCGA
>DASXNC010000315.1:0-3655 GCA_036495325.1 Steroidobacteraceae bacterium | reverse complement strand
CCGCTCACCATTGCCCGACGTTCGGCATCGATTTCCAGGGCTCCAAGGGAGCGAGCGAGCCGCCGGCCTGCAGCAGCTCCACCGAGATGCCGTCGGGAGAGCGCACGAAGGCCATGTGCCCGTCACGCGGAGGACGATTGATGGTGACGCCGTGCTCCATGAGCCGCCGGCAGGTTGCGTAGATGTCCTCTACCCGGTAGGCGACGTGCCCGAAATTTCGGCCACCACCGTAGCTTTCGGGATCCCAATTGTAGGTGAGCTCGATCTGTGCCGACTCATCGCCCGGCGCGGCGAGGAATACCAGCGTGAAGCGCCCCTGTGGGACCTCCTTCCGCGAGACCTCGGTGAGGCCGAGCGCCCCGCAATAGAAGCGCAGCGAGGCCTCGAGATCGGTGACACGCACCATCGTGTGCAAGTACTTCATGGCCTAAAACATCTCCGAAGGCCCAGGCGTCTCGATCTTGACCTCGTGCCGCGAGCGGATGAACTCCCCGGTGATCATCGCACTGTATTCCTGACCTGGGCCGACCATGGGGTAGACCCCTGCGTCGGGATCGATCATGACTTCGAGGAAGGCGGGCCCGGAAGAGTCGATCAGCTCGCCGATGAGGCGCGGCACATCCTCCTTACGCGCGAGACGCTCGGCGAACGGGAAGCCGTCAGCCTGCGCCGCCTTGACGAAGTCCTTCTTGTGCAGCGACTTGTCGCTTGCGGAGAGCCGTCCCTTGAAGAACAGCTTCTGCCACTGCTTCACCATGCCGTCGCCAAAATTGTTGAGCACCACGATCTTCACCGGCAGCCCGTAGGTCGTGACGGTCTCGAGCTCTCCGATGTTCATGCGAATGCTCGCATCGCCGTCCACGTCGATGACGAGCCGGTCGGGATTTGCGACCTGAGCACCGATTGCGGCGGGCAGTCCGAAGCCCATGGTCCCCATGCTGCCCGAGGTGAGCCATTGCCGCGGACCGCGGAAATCGCAGTACTGCGCAGCCCACATCTGATGCTGACCCACCCCCGTCGCAACGATCGCCTCGCCGCGCGTGCGGCGGTTGAGCTCCTCGAGCACGTAGTAGGGTTGGATGAGCGGGCTCGAGCGGTCGTAGTTCATCGCGTGAGTACGCTTGAGCTCCGCGAGATGAGCGTGCCACGCGGTGTAGTCGGGCCGGAAACCGAGCTGCCGTCCGTATGCGGTCAGCACGCCCAGGGCGTCCGCGAGCTGCCCCACGTGGCTCCAGGCGACGCGCTTGACCTTGTTGATCTCCGCGGGATCGATGTCGAGATGTGCGATGCGCCGCGCATTGGGCGCGAATTTGCCGGGCACCGTTGCGACGCGATCGTCGAAACGCGCGCCCGCGGTGACGAGGAAATCGCAGTCGTCGAGCGCGTAGTTGGCGAAAGCCGCGCCATGCATGCCGAGCATGCGCAGGGAGAGCGGGTGCATCGTATCGAGCGAGCCGATTCCCATGAGCGTCGTCACGACCGGAATCCCGAAGGTGGCCGCGAACTCGGTGAGCTCATCCGCTGCGTTGCCGTTCACGACTCCCCCGCCCGCGTAGATCAGCGGGCGGCGCGCCTCGCGCAGCATCTCGAAGAACCGCGCCGCCTGCTCGGGCTCGAGCCGCTCCGCGGCGAGATCCAACATGCGGCTGCGATAGCCCGGGATCGGCAGCGTCCCGCTGCCTGCGAACTCGCCCTCCCAGTTCTGTACGTCCTTCGGCACATCGACGACGACGGGTCCGGGACGTCCGGTGCGTGCGATCTCGAAAGCCGTCCGCACGGTCGCCTCGAGCTTCGCGGGATCGGTGACGAGAAAGATGTGCTTCGCGACCGCGCCCATGAGCGCGGCGACCGGCGCTTCCTGGAAGGCGTCCGTGCCGATCGATGCGCGCGCGACCTGACCGCAGATGACGACGATCGGGATGGAATCGGCCATGCAGTCGCGCACCGGCGTCACCGTGTTGGTCGCTCCGGGGCCCGAAGTGACCAGACACACACCTACGCAGCCGCTCGCGCGCGCGTAGCCGGCGGCCATGAAGCCGGCGCCCTGCTCGTTCGCCGGCACGATAAGTGGAATCGGGTGCCCGCCGGCCGCCGACTGCCCCTCGTTATAGAGGAACACCGCATCGTAGGTGGGCAGAATGGCCCCGCCGCTGTAGCCGAAAATGGCCCTGACGCCCTCGTCGGCAAGGACCTGCACGATCATCTGCGCACCGCTCATGCGGGTGCCGCCGAGCGGGTGGGCGCCGGTACGGTCCGGGGTGAGAATTGCGGCAGTATCGTTCACGGGAACCTTACAGCCTAGCAGCTCGCGACGGCTCGGTGCCAGCGCCGGCCGGGTGGGTTATCCTGCGGGCCAACGATCCGTCGCACCGCTTCCATGCGTCATATCATTGCGATCTTGCTCCAGAACGAGGCGGGTGCGCTTGCGCGCGTCGCCGGCCTCTTCTCCACCCGCGGCTACAATATCGAGTCACTCTCGGTCGCGCCGACCGAGGATCCGACGGTGTCCCGCGTAACGCTCGTCACCACGGGCTCCGATGCGGTCATCCGCCAGATCGTGAACCAGCTGCACAAGCTGATCGATGTCGTGCGCGTCGAGGACATGACGCTCGGCGAACACCTCGAGCGCGAGCTGGTGCTCGTGAAGCTCAGCGTGCGGGCCGAGGACACCGATGCGCTGCGCGGCTACGTCGTCCGCGCTGGGGGCCGGGTGCTCGATCCGGCCCTCGACGGCTTCATCGCCGAGCTCACGGCGAGCGAGGCGGAGGTCAGCGCGCTCATCCGTGAGCTCGCCTCGCGCGGCAGGCTCACCGAGGTCGTGCGCAGCGGCGCTCTCGGCATTGCCCGCAGCGGCCGCGCGTTCGAGCGCAGCTGAGGGGGAAGCTTGGAGCGGCCGCGAATCCTCATCGTCGACGATCTGCCCGAGAAGCTTCTCGTGTACCGCACGGTGCTCGAGGAGCTCGATGCCGAGCTCGTCGTCGCGCGCTCGGGCACCGAGGCGCTGAAGACCATTCTCAACGACGAGTTCGCGCTCATCCTGCTCGACGTGAACATGCCCGACATGGACGGGCTCGAGACCGCCTCGCTCATCCGCCGGTACCGGCGCACGGAGCACACGCCGATCATCTTCATCACGGCGTACGCGGACGAGATGCAGACCTCGCGCGGATACGAGCTCGGCGCCGTCGACTACATCCTCACGCCGATCAACCCGCACGTGCTGCGCTCCAAGGTGCGCGTGTTCATCGCTCTGTACCGCGCCCACGCCGAGCTCGCGAGTTCCCACCAGGCGCTCGAGCAGCGCGTCGGGGAGCGGACGCACGAGTTGAGCCGCAGCAACGAGCGGCTGCAGGCCGAGATCGAGGAGCGGCGCCGAATCGAGAGCGAGCGCGAGTCGCTCCTCAAGCGCGAGCAGGTGCTGCGCGCCGAGGCGGAGGAGCTCTCGCGTTTGAAAGACGAGTTCCTCGCGACGATGTCGCACGAGCTGCGCACCCCGCTCAATGCAATCTTCGGCTGGATCACGCTCCTGCGCACTGGGCGGCTCGATGCGCCGACCGAGGAGCGGGCACTCGAGACGATCGAGCGCAATGCTCGGTCGCAGAAGCGGCTCATCGAGGATCTGCTCGACGTCTCCCGTATCGTGACCGGCAAAGTG
>DASXNC010000314.1:0-1926 GCA_036495325.1 Steroidobacteraceae bacterium | reverse complement strand
AGCTCCCTCCACGCGACGAGCGCCGAAGTGCATCGGGATGCGACGTGGCTGCTGAGAGACGTGCTCCAGAAGCAGTTCACCGCCGCTGGGGTCAGGACTGAGCACTTCGATTTGCTCCCCTGGCACTCCTTCCTCGGTACTCAGCAGCTGGGACTTCTGATCCTGCCTCCGCAGAGCATGCAACCGATCGGGCTCGCCGAGTACGTGCGCGACCTCAAGAGGCGGCGTGAGCCCGTGGCCCGATACGCGCAGGAGCTGTGGGCCAAGATCGACATTCCGATCGCGATGGTGGCCATGGTCCTGATTGCGGTCCCCTTCGTCCTCGGGCCGCTGCGCACGCATGGCACGGGACAGCGCATCGTCGTCGGAGCCCTGATCGGCATCGTCTTCTCGCTCGTCCAGCAGATCGCGAGCTACCTCGGTGAACTATCGAACGTCGACCCGGCGCTCACGGCGACCGCGCCGTCGTTCGTGCTCATGGCGATCGCGCTGTATCTGTATCGGCGGGCTCACGTGTAGCGGCGAGCGGCTCGCCCGGGAGCGGGCGGGCGGCCGATCCGCGCGAGCGCGCGCTGCGCCACATCTCGCGCACCGCGTGCGCATAGCTCGGATGCATCGTGCGCCGGTAAGGCGAGTCCTGCGGCAAACTCGCCATCAGCCTCTCGTGGGCGGCGCCGAGCGCGTGATAGGGCAGGGCGGGAAACCAGTGATGCAGCGAGTGGTAGCGCAGCCCGACGGGGAACAGTAACTCCGTGAGCAACGGGTGGCCGGCGATACCGATCGAGTCCTCGATCTGCTCGCGAAAGGTCATGGGGGCGCCCGTATTGCGATAGCCATGGGCAGCCAGAGTGCGCACCCAATTGAGGCCCGCCGCGGCGACGGCGAGCACGTAAAGCTCGGCGAGAACGGTCCATGCCAGAGCGCCCGAGAGCAGCAGGCCGAAGAACGCAGCCAGCTCGAGGAAAATCGCAATCTCGAGCGCAGCCCACGTCCGGTGCCTTTCCTCGGGCGGGAGGCTCCGTCGGTACTTGGGGTTGATCACGTACGAGGATGCCCTCTCCAGCACCGCCCGCCGCAGGCGCGGATGCAGAAGCGACACGGGCGTCAGGACCAGGAAGCGGACGATCGCAAGCACCGGCAGGACGGGGATCACGATCAGATACAGGATGATGCGGCGGACGGGACCGGCACCGAGGGGAAGGTATTCACCGTCCCTCGCGGTGCCGAAATGTCGCGGATTGTGGTGATCCGCGTGGCACTTGTACATGAAGGACGGCGTGAGCGCCGGGATGCCGAACAGCACATTCCACACCGCGCGAAAGACTCGCAGGTGCCTCGCCGGCAGATGCACGAGCTCGTGCATGAACACGCCGCACCGGAACAGCGCGAACGCAGCGACGATGAAGGACGCGACGAAGAGGGGCGAGAACGGGGATGCCGACAGGTACAGCGCGACGGCACCGTATGCGACGGCCAGGGAGAGAAGAAAGTCCGTCCAGTAGCGCGGGGCGTGTGGCTCGAACAAGTCCTTGATGAGCTCCCGCGCTTCGGTGAGCGAATGCGCCGTGTGCTCGGCGCGGCCCGCCTCAAGGGGCGACTTGAGAAGCCTTTCGGTCAACGTCGAGCTCCGATACCGCCGCCCACGCGCGCCCCTCGCTGCCGAGCCTCGAGGGCGAGGCCGGCATAGGTCAAAGCCGCCGCGGTGGCGACCACCGCGGTCTGGAGCCCGGCGTCGACTCCGCCGAGCACAAGCCCTGCGATCTTCACGATCGCAACGAGAACGATCGTCGCGACGAGCGGCGGCACCAGGGTCCGGGCGAGCTCCGCGGCACGAATACCCCAGCGGCGTCTCAGATAATAGGCCCCCCACACGAGGAGGAGCGGATAAACGGCCAGCCACACCGTCGCGATCGCGACGATGCCGGT
>DASXNC010000313.1:0-1766 GCA_036495325.1 Steroidobacteraceae bacterium | reverse complement strand
CTCGCGCAGGATCGACCCGGCTTTGAGGCAGATCGGTTCCACATCGTCATCCGCGACGCGCAGACTGGCGCGAAGCGCAGCCTCACCGGCGATTGGGACCGCTCCGTGAGCGAGCTCGGCCGCACGCTCGATGGCCGCACGCTGCTCGCCAGCGTCGACGATGTCGGGCAGCACGCGCTCTACAGTGTCGATCCGCGCACCGGCGCGCGGCGCAAGCTCGTGGCGAAGGGCCAGGTGACCGGGTTCGCGGGCGCGGAGGACTCCGTCATCGTGGCGTTAGCCTCGATCGGTGCACCACCCGATCTTTACTCCGTAGCGCTCGGCGGCCGCGACGCGTCCGAGCCTGCCGCCGGCGTTCCCGATGCGCCGCGCCGGCTCACGTCCATCAATGCGGCGCGCCTCGATGCGCGGACGATGAGCCGCTTCGAGCAGTTCAGCTTCGCCGGCTGGCATGGACAGAAGGTCTACGGATACGTCGTGTGGCCGTATGGATTCGATCCGGCCAGGCGCTATCCCATTGCCTTCCTCATCCACGGCGGCCCGCAATCGAGCATGTCGAACGAATGGAGCTACCGCTGGAACCCGCAGGTGTTCGCGGGCGCGGGATACGGCGTCGTGCTCGTCGATTTCCACGGCTCGACAGGCTACGGACAGGCATTCACCGATTCAATCAGCGGCGACTGGGGCGGCAAGCCGCTCGTCGATCTGCAGAAGGGCCTCGCCGCGGCGCTCGCGCGCTATCCCTGGCTCGATGGCAATCGCGCCTGTGCGCTCGGTGCCTCTTACGGCGGCTTCATGATCAACTGGATCGCCGGCCGCTGGCCGGAGCGCTTCCGCTGTCTCGTCTCTCACGACGGCGTTTTCGATCAGCGCGGGACGTACTACTCGACGGAAGAGCTTTGGTTCCCCGAGTGGGAGTTCGGCGGTCCGTACTTCAGCGTGCCGCAGAACTACGAGCGCTTCAATCCGGCGAATTTCGTGAAGGCGTGGCGCACGCCGATGCTCGTGATCCACGGCGGCCGCGACTACCGGTTGCCCCTCGGACAGGGCCTCGGTGTGTTCACCGCTCTGCAGCGCCGCGGCATCGAGAGCCGCTTCCTGTACTTCCCTGACGAGAACCACTGGGTGCTGAAGCCGGCCAATTCGATCCAATGGTACGACGTCGTGCTCGGATGGCTGCAGGAGCATTTGAAGGAGTGAGCGCGCGAAGGCTTCCGACGCGCGTGCTGCTCGTGACGGGACTGCCCGCCACGGGCAAGACGACGCTCGCGAGGCTGCTGGCGCGCCGCTGGTCTGCGCCGCTCCTCGCGAAAGACGCGATCAAGGAGCAGCTCCTCGATGTGCTCGGCGCGACCGATGCCGCCGCATCACGCCGTTTGAGCGATGCGAGTTTCGCCATCCTGTTCGCGCTCGCGCGCGAGCTCGTGGCAGCCGGCCGGAGCGTGGTGCTGGAGGGAAACTTCCGCCCGGCCGAGCACGCGCGGCCAGTTCTCGAGCTGCCGCGCCCGCTCGAGTGCGCTCAGGTGCTCTGCCAGGCGGACGAACCGGAGAGAATCCGGCGCCTCGGAGCGCGCTCGTCGGATACGGCACGGCATGCGGGGCACCGCGACGCCGAGCAGGCGCGTGCCGCGAGCGGCCCGGCGGAGTACCTCGACATTGCCGGCGAGCGTTTCCTGTTCGCAGGTACGGAGGCGCGCGACTGGCCGGAGCTCCTCCAGCATCTCGATCGGTTCTGGCAGGACGATGATGTTGAACCGCGAACCGGC
>DASXNC010000312.1:0-4786 GCA_036495325.1 Steroidobacteraceae bacterium | reverse complement strand
GCTGCCAGGAACAGCAGGACGAAGACGACCGCCGCGAGCCTGAATACCGCTCCGACGATGCGGCGCAGAGACATGCCGGCGGCCCGCATGATCGTCAATTCGTTCCGGCTTGCCAGCGTCCCGAGCGCAAACAGGCTCGCGAGCAGCATCGAGACGGGCATCAGTTGCAGGACTCTCGTCGGTGCGGTCAGCAGCACATAGACGATCGCATCGATCAGCTGGTAGCTCCCCTTGCCGACATCGCGGAGCTGGTTGACGAGCTCGAGCAAGCTGAAAAGTGACGCGAGCCCGACAGAGACCAGGACGAGCGATTTCGCCGTGGCATCCGCAATATAACGCTCGAGCAGAGTCACGGTGACCTCGCGCAAAGCGCGCGCCGAGCGAGCCGCTCGCGAGGCGGATGCCCCTTCATGCCGAGAGTCGCCTCCATCGCCGGCGGACGCTCGGTCCGAGCGTGGCCGTGATCAGGAGCACTGCGAGGAGCGCCGGCACCCACCAGAGGCCCGGAAATGGAGGGATGACGCCGTTCTGGACCCAGGTGCGCGCGGATTCGTACAGCAAATAGTATCCGCCGTAGATCAGCACCGCGAGTCCGATCTTTGCGAAGCGCTGTGCGCGCGGACGTGTTCGGGATAACGGCACGCCGAGCAACCCCAGCAGCAGCGTCGACCAGGACGTTGAGAGTCGCCATTGGAACTCCGCGACATCGGCCGAGGCGCGGGAGGAGGCGAGGTAGCGAGTGCCGGCGGCCAAGGAGCTGTACTCGGGAAGTTCCACTTCGGGGCTCGCGAGGTCGACCTCCAGATCCTTCACGTTCATGACGAGCTCGCCGCCCCTTTCCCGGCTGACATCGTAGACATGGGCGTCGGTCAGATGAATCGTCGTGCCCGGCTGGGTGCCATGCCCCGGCGCCTGCTCGACCGAGCCGGCATGAATGACGCGCACGATCCCGCGCAGCCTCAACTGCACGAACACGTCATACCCTGGCGAATTCGGTGCTGCGCGGCGCCCGATGAAGATCGTGCGATCACCGCGGCTGCCGACGTAGAAGGTCCCAGCTTGCATGCGGCCCGTATCGAAGGATGCCGCCGCCACGCTCGATAGCTCGTGCGAGCGCTGATAAGCCCAAGGCCTCACGAGGAACGACAGCACCGCGACGGCGATTGCGGCAGTGAGCGAGAGGGCGAACACCGCGCCCATCACCCTCGCCGGTGAGAAGCCCATGGCGAACATGACCGCCACTTCCGAGTCGCTGTACAGCCTGCCGAACGCCATGACCACGGACAGATAAAGGGAGATCGGAATCAGCACTTCGAGCGCAATCACGGTTCTCAGGCCGACCAGCTGCACGATCATGTGGGCCGGGAGCAGCGCGTTCACCGCATTTGAGAGGAAATCGGCGGCGCCGAAGCTCGTAAACAGCGTGGCGAGCACGACGAGCACCACGGCCAACGGCTGGATGATTTCGCGCAGCAGATAACGTTGGATGATCATGGTGAGCGGGGGCAAGGCCGGCACCGGCGCGAGACGGCCTCCCGCGGGCCGCTCGTGGTAGCATTATGCCCGCTCGGAACGGCGCGCCTTTCGGCTTCGAATAGATGGCAGACGTCCGCGAAGTCGCGATTTTCCGCCACAACCTGTTCAGGCTCTCCGAGCCGTTCATCGCCCTTCAGGCGCAGCAACTGCGCCGCTACAGGCCGGTGTATCTCGGGCGATGGCGTTTCGGACCGCCTCCGGACGGTGCCGAATCGCTCGCTCTGCAGGACATCCCCCGATGGCGGCTGCCGCTCATAGGATGGCAGATGATCGCTCGGGACCCTCGGCCGTATGAGCGCTTGCTGAGGCAGCATCGGCCGGTATTGATTCATGCGCACTTCGGTATCGAGGGTGTTTACGCGCTGCCGCTCGCCAAACGGCTCGCGACGCCTCTGGTCACCACGTTCCATGGCTTCGACGCCACGCTCGCGGCTCCCGCGCTGCTCGCCTCGCCGGCCTGGGCGCATTATCCGCTGCGGCGGCGCGAGCTTGCACGGGAGGGCGATCTGTTTCTCTGCGCTTCCTCCTTCATCCGCCAACGGGTCCTTGCCATGGGCTTCCCCGAGGCACGCACGCACACCCACTACCTCGGCGTGGACTGCGAGTCGATTCAACCGCGGGCTCCATCCGAGGAATTGCCGGTCATCCTGCACGTCGCGCGTCTGGTCGCGGTCAAGGGCACCCGGTACCTCCTGCGCGCATTCGCCGCCGTCGCACCGCGCTTCGGAGACGTACGCCTCGTCGTGATCGGCGAAGGACCTTTGAGGCGCTCCCTCGAGCGGCTCGCGACCGCGCTCGGCATCGAGAATCGCGTGCAGTTTCTCGGTGCGCTCCGCCACTCGGAGGTGCTCGCCTGGATGCGTCGCGCGGCGATGCTCGTTCTGCCCGGAATCCGTACCGCCACGGGACGCGTCGAAGGACTGGGCATGGTGCTGCTCGAGGCGGCGGCAACCGGTGTGCCGGTAATCGGCTCCGGAGTGGGCGGAATTCCCGAATGCATCGTCGATGGGCAGTCCGGTTTCCTGGTCCCGGAGCGCGATGCGGGTGCGCTCGCCGAACGCATGGGCGTGCTGCTCGCTGATCCCTCGCTGCGGCATCGA
Organism: Steroidobacteraceae bacterium; assembly: GCA_036495325.1. Classification (GTDB taxonomy): domain Bacteria; phylum Pseudomonadota; class Gammaproteobacteria; order Steroidobacterales; family Steroidobacteraceae; genus JASHUC01. Next base: position 2,150 of record DASXNC010000312.1, on the reverse strand, counting down.
ATGGGCGCAGAGGGGCGCTTGCTCGTCGAGCGGCGGTTTGATGCCCGGCAGCAAACCCGCTCTCTCGAGGGCCTGTACGACGCCCTCCTCGCGCGCACGGGCTGAGAGCGTGCCGATGCGCAACTCGAAGGCGGCGGTCGTCGTGGCGCACCCGGACGACGAAGCACTTTGGCTGAGCTCGGTCGTTGCCTCCGCGGGACGCATCGTGCTCTGCTTCGGCGCGCGCATCGACAGACCCCAGCTGTCGACGGCGCGCCAGCGGGCGGTCGCCGCACTGCCGCTTGCCGGCGTCGTCGATCTCGCCATCCCGGAAAGCGGTGCCGGAATCTTCGCGGCGCACGAGCCGGTATCGGCGGACATCTTGATCGAGAAGCCTGATGCCCGTGCGCGGTATGAATCGAACTACGCAAAGTTGATCGAGCAGTTGCGCACCGCGCTCGCCGGTTTTCGGGAGATCTACACTCACAACCCCTGGGGCGAGTACGGCCACCCCGAGCATATCCAGGTCCACCGCGCGGTTGCGGCTCTGCAGGGCGAGCTCGGATACACGATCTGGTTCTCCAACTACGTGAGCGGCGCGAGTTGGCCCCTCGCCCTGCGGCTTGCAGAGGACGTGCAATGCGCTGAGCGACGCATCGTGCGGCCGGATCGCCTTACCGCGCGCAAGCTCATGCGAGTCTATCGGCAGCACGGCGCCTGGACCTGGAAGTGGGCGCATCGCTGGCCTCGTGAGGAGACGCTTTTTTCCCAGCCACCTCCCGCCGATACGCTACCTCGGCGCCCGCTCTGCGGCGAATGGCTGCTGGACTTGACTCGCCTGCGGTGGTGGTCACCGCCCTGGCTCTCTGCCCACCGGCAGCTGCCCCTCCCGCGAAGCGGTCCCGGGCGGCGTGATGGTGAGGTGCACACCCCGCCTCTCGCCCGCTGAGTCGGCCTGCAGCCGCTCGTTGCGGATATCGTAGACGAGCACCGGTCCGCTCACCTCGAGACCGCGAGCGTCGGAGAAGCGTGCGTTGCCCAGGAGTCGGACGGTGTCGTCCCCCGCGTCGTAGACGATCCGATCGGCCCGGCCGTGCGACACGTGCCCGAGCGCTGCGCCCGACTGCTCGAATTCCGCCGGCTCGCCCGTGGCCGTCGCCCCGGAGATACGGTTCTCACGAAACGTCACGACCGCTCGATCGCAGCGCAGCGTCCCGCGCGGCTCGAGCTCGATGGTCACGCGCTGCTCGAATGTCCACTCGCTGTTCGCAAAGCCCACGCCCGCGGCGTGCGCTCGCGCGGCCGTGAGGCGCGTGTCTCCCTGCGAGACCAGGATGTTCTCGAAAACGACGCTGTTCGTGTTGTAGTCGACGCGGGAGAAGGCCGCATTGATGACAATCGGCGGCTGATTTTGTTGCCGACTCGACGGCTGCTCGACCGGCTGCTGCGTCTGCGGCCCGAGAGGCTGCTGGATCGGCTGCGATGCAGTCGCGGCGCGGCCCGAGCCCGCAGCTTGCGTTTGTGCTTGTGCTCGCGCTCGCGCCGGGCACACGAGGGCAGCGACCGATGCTGCCGCGAGCAACAGCGCCGCGAGGCGCTCAGAGACGATTGGGCTCCAGAGCCGCCGCCGGCGCTCCGACGTGGGAGATTGGCGCATCCGCATACGACTCGAAGACCACCTGCTCACAGGTGGATGAGTCTGCAAGCAACGCCCGCAACAGCATATTGTTCAGTGCGTGCCCCGATTTGTGGCCGCTGAACTCGCCGACCAGGCTGTGGCCGAGCAGGTAGAGATCGCCGATCGCGTCGAGAATCTTGTGCTTGACGAATTCGTCCTCGTAGCGCAGGCCGTCTTCGTTCAGCACGCGGAAATCGTCGAGCACGATCGCGTTGTCGAGGCTGCCGCCGAGCGCGAGATTGCGCGAGCGGAGCATCTCGAGATCGCGCATGAAGCCGAAGGTGCGGGCGCGGCTGACCTCCTTCAGGAACGAGGTGGTCGAGAAGTCCATCGATGCTCGCTGCGCGCGGCGTTTGAAGATCGGGTGGTTGAACTCGATCTCGAAGTTGACCTTGAATCCATTGAAGGGGCGGAACTCCGCCCACTTGTCGCCGTCCTCGACGCGCACCGGCTTCTTGATGCGAATGAAACGCTTCGGCGCGTGTTGCTCCTC
>DASXNC010000311.1:0-5920 GCA_036495325.1 Steroidobacteraceae bacterium | reverse complement strand
CTCTCCCGGGATCCCGACCACCCAAGCGACGCTCGTCGACGATTTCATCCTCGACCAGGCGCCGGGCGGCGCCACGTTGCGTCTCCTCGGTTCCGGGTTCCCCTCCGAGGAGGACTGGGACGCGATCTACCTGCGCCGGCGCACGGGCTGGCAGCACGCGCTCACACGCCTGAAAGTGCTGGTCGAGCGCGAGGCGGGAGGCTGAGCGGCGGCGGCAGAGCGCACGCCGATCTACGGTCTCAAAGCAGGCCCCGTTCGGCGAAGGAGACGCAGGTGCCGTCGCCAACGATGATGTGATCCAGTACCCGGACATCGATCAACGCCAGCGAATCCCGAATCCGACGCGTGATCAATTCGTCGGCATGACTCGGCTCCGCAACGCCCGAGGGATGATTGTGCACCAGGATCACCGCCGTCGAATTGTGGGCCACGGCCTGGCGGACCAGCTCTCGCGGATGAACGGCCGCTCCGTCCACCGTGCCGCGGAACAGCTCCTCGAAGGTGATGAGCCGGTGCCGGGAATCGAGATGCAGGCAGCAGAAGACCTCGTAAGGCCTGTCGCGCAGCTGCGCGAGGAGAAATTCTCTCAGGGGTTTCTCGCTCGGCACGACCGGCCGCGCCTGCAACACATCGAGGTGGTGGCGGCGAGCGAGCTCCACGCCTGCGCGTAGCAGCGCGAAGCGGGCCGGACCGAGGCCTTGCGTCCGCAAACATTCGCGTGAGTCGGCCTGCAGCAGGCCGCGGATCGAGCCGAAGGCCGCAATCAATTGCCGCGCGACATCGAGAGCGGATCTGCCTTTGAGGCCCGAACCGATGATGACCGCGAGCAGCTCGGCGTCCGAGAGAGCTTCGGGGCCGCGCGCGAGCAATCGCTCGCGAGGGCGCTCGCTTTTCGGCCAGTCGCGGATCGGCATCGGCGAATTCTCGCGCCGGCACGGCAAGGTTGCGAGCCGCAAACGGACCGGAAACGCGCGGAAATGCGCTGGGCCCCCGACCGGCCCGAGAGTGCGGATATTTGCGCTACACTCAATCCATGAAGCTCTATTCCTGGAACGTGAACGGCATTCGCGCCGTCGTGAAGCGCGGCGACTTTCAATCCTTCATGAAGCGGCATCGCCCGGACGTTCTCTGTCTGCAGGAGACCAAGGCGGAGCGCGGACAGATCGAGATCGAGATGCCGGGCTATCACGAGCACTGGAATTCGGCGGTGAAGAAGGGCTACTCGGGGACCGCGATCTTCTCGATGGAGGAGCCGCTCTCGGTGGTCAACGGCTTTCCGAAGCGCTTCGCGAGTCGGTTCAAGTTTGCCGACGAGCTCGAGCGCGACGCGAGCGAGGAAGGCCGGGTCGTCACCGCGGAGTTTCCGAAGCTCTACGTCGTCTCCGTGTACACGCCGAACGCGAAGGATGACCTCTCGCGCCTCTCGCTGCGGCACGAGCAGTGGGACCCCGCCTTCCTCGGCTATTGCAAGACGCTGGAGAAGAAGAAACCCGTCCTCTTCTGCGGCGATCTCAACGTCGCGCATACCGAGCTCGACCTCGCCAATCCGGGCCCGAATCGCGGTCGCAAGGGTTTCACGGACGAGGAGCGCGAAGGTTTCGGGAAGCTGCTGGACGCGGGGTTCATCGACACGTTTCGCCTGTTCGAGCAGGGCAAGGGCCACTACACGTGGTGGAGCCACTTCGCGAATTCGCGCGCGCGCAACGTTGGATGGAGAATCGATTACATCCTGGTGTCGGCCGCGCTGCGCAAGTCGGTGAAGACCTCGCGCATCCACGCGGACGTGATGGGCAGCGACCACTGTCCGGTGAGCGTGGAGCTCTCGTTATGAAAACACGCGGTCCCGAGCAGCTCGTCGCGAACAATCGGCGCTGGGCCGCGGATGCCATCCGTGAGGACCCGGAATACTTCCGCCGGCTCGCAGCGCAACAGGCGCCGAAATACCTGTGGATCGGCTGCTCCGACAGCCGCGTGCCGGCGAACCAGATCACGGGCCTGCCGCCGGGGGAGGTCTTCGTCCACCGCAATGTCGCGAATCTCGTGGTGCACACCGATCTCAATTGCCTGTCGGTCCTGCAATACGCCGTCGACGTGCTGCGCGTCGAGCACGTGATCGTCTGCGGTCACTACGGCTGTGGAGGCATTGCGGCCGCCTGCGGTGGCGCACCTCTCGGGCTCATCGACAACTGGCTGCGACATATCCAGGACGTGGCCGAGAGGCGCGACGTGGTGCTCTCGCGCGAGCGCGACGCGGCGCTCCGCTCCGACCGGCTCTGCGAGCTCAACGTTCTCGAACAGGCGTACAACGCTTGCCGCACCACGATCGTGCAGGAGGCCTGGCATCGCGCTCAGAAGCTCTCCGTGCATGCCTGGGTCTACCGACTGACCGATGGGCTGCTGCAGGACCTCGGCTTCGCCGCCTCGGCTGAGAGAGAGCCGGCGCACGAGCTCGGGAGTGCGATCGAGCGCATCGCAGGGCGGATCGGCGCGCGACCCTGACGCACTCAGCGCGGCGTGCCGAGCGCTTCCTCCAGCGCTGCCGTGAGCGGCTTCAAAAAGTAGGAACCCTTCGGGGAGAGATCGACGCGGACGCCCCGCTCGAGGATCGTCTTCGCGACGATGGGGCCTATGGCCGCGACTCGCGTTTTGCTGAGAGCATTCCTGACCGTATCCGGCCGCGCAACCTCGAACAGCCGCTCAACCTGCCGGGCGCTCGTGAACGCGATCGCGTCGATCTCACCTGCCGCGAGCCGTTCAACGAGGGCGCGAACGGTTGCATCGTCGGACTCGTCCGCATAGATGTAGGGCGCGACAGGCAGCGCTCGAGCGCCGGCCGCCTCGAGGAATTCGACGAGCGGGCGATTGGGATCGGCGCCATACAATTGCACGCCGACGCGACGCCCCTTCAGATCGAGATTGCGCAGGGATTCGATGATTCCCGCCGTCGTCGGATTCGCCGCGGGCAGGTCCGCGCGCAATCCCAGCTCGCGCAACGCCCGCGCCGGCTTCGGACCCCGCGTGATCTTGCGCACGCGCGCGAGCTCGCGAAGGAACGAATCCTTCAGCGCAGGCTCGTGCCGGTCGATGCAGCCGAGGAGCCGCGTCAGGCCCTCGCCGGTGAGCAGGATCAAATCATCGCAGCCGCCCTCGGCGAAGCGTCGAATCCACGTCATCACTGAACCGGAATCGGGCGCATCGCGAATCGCAACGAGCGGACAGCGCAGCACGGAGGCGCCGCGACGCTCGAGTAGGCCTGCGAAGACGTCGAGCTCGCGTGTCTCGGGCACTGCGATCGTCCTGCCGGCGAGCGGTAACGTGTCCATCGTGCAACACTACAGCACGAAGTCGATCTCGTCCCAAGCGACGAGTGCAGCTGATGCGTGGCGAACCGTTCAATCTGCCTCGACGCCGCCGCTTTCGAGCCGCAGCCCCCTCTCGCTCGGCAGCGCCCACGCGAGCCACTGCTGATGCAGACCGAGGACGAGGAGAAACGCGAGAGTCGCGAGCACGCCGAACGTCGTGAATCCGAGCTGATAGCTGCCCGCACTCTCTCGGGCGAGGCCCATGACGACGGGGAGGTAGAATCCGCCGATTCCGCCGGCAGCCCCGATGATGCCCGTCATGAGGCCGGTCTTGCCCCGGAAGCGGTGCGGCACCAGCTGAAAGGTCGCGCCGTTGCCGAGACCGAAGCAGAGATAAAGCGCGAGAAGCAGCGCGATTCCGCCGCCGATCGACGGCATCAGCGCGGCGAATGCGAAATCCGCCGCGGCGATGCCGAGCAACAGGGCGATCAGCACGCGCACGCCGGAGACGCGATCGGCGAGCAGTCCGCCGACGGGCCTCACCATCGCGCCCGCGAAGGAAAGAGCCGCCATCATGAGGCCGGCATCCAGCTTCGAGATGCCGTACTGGGTCGTGAGCAGCAGACTCACGTAGGAAGACATCCCGACGAACCCGCCGAACGTGATGCTGTAGATGAGCATCAGCACCCACGTGTCGCGCTCCCGGAGCACCGCCAGATACCTGCGCGGCAGCACCACGAGCGCGACGAGCGAGCCCAGCAAAGGCAGCAGGAGCTGCCCGGTTCGCGCCGATCCGAGCGCGCCCTCGTTGACGAGGAATACCAGAGCGTTGAGCCCGGCGAAGGCAGCCCCGAACCCGCAGTACGCCTGCTTTGCGCTCCCGCTCTTTGCGCTCGCGTCGCGAGCCCAGAGGAACACTGCCGCCCCGGCAAGAGCGAGCAACGGTAGCGCCGCCGCCGTCGCGCGCTGCCATCCGAAGCGCTGCGCAAGACCCGGGAAGACGAACCCGTCGATCACCGCACCTATATTGCCCGCTGCCGCAAGGCCGAGGACGAGACCCTGCACGCGGGGCGGATAGGTGCTGCCAGCCATCGGCAATGCGACCGCGAAGCTCGCACCGGCGACGCCGAGAAACGTGCCGAGCATGAGCAGCAGCTCATAGCTCGGCGAGATCGGCAGCAGCAGCACGAGCGACGGGACTGCAGAGAGCGCGATGCCGGCGAGGGCGATCCGCCGCCCATTCACCGATTGAAAGAGATTGCCGAGCATCACGCGCACGATCGAGGCCGCGAGCACCGGCACGGCGACGAGGAACGCGGACTGCGCCGGTGTGAGCGCGATCTGCTTCGCAACGAAGGGCGCGAGGGGTCCGAACATGACCCAGGCCGTGAATCCGGTATCGAAATACAGGAAGCAGGCGAGCAGCGATTTCCAATCACCCCTGCGCAAGGAATTGATCACCGATCTCATGAAGAGGCTCCGCCCCGGATTCCCAAAAAAGAAGCCGCCGACCGAGCGTGCTCGCGCATGCCCGATTCGGCGGCTTCGCCCGTTAGACCCAACGTCGGGTCCGCTTCCCGCGTGCGGCGCCAAGCGCGCCGACGCAACCGAGTCCGGTGCAATAGCTGTGCCAGGGCGAAGAGCGCGCGGCGGCTGCGTCGCTTCGAGCGATCCTCAGCGAAGCAGACCGGCCGCGGTGATCAGACTCTGCGCCACGTCGGCGAGGCGGCGGTTCGCGTTCATCGCAGTCTTGCGCAGTAGCGCGTAGGCCTCCTCTTCCGTGAGCGCGCGATCTTTCATCAATATGCCTTTGGCGCGCTCGACGACCTTGCGCTCCTCGAGAGCCTGCCGCGCTCGCTGCAGCTCCTCGAGCAATCCATTGAAAGCATGGAAGCGGCTCACCGTGAGCGCGAGGATCGCGCTCACGCGCTCCTTGCGCAGCCCGTCGATGACGTACGCGCCGATGCCGGCCTGGACCGCCGCGGAGATCGCCTCCGGGTCCGAACGATCGACGAACACGGCGATCGGGCGGCGCGCGTGGCGAGCGATCTCGAAGATCTGCTCGAGCTCTTCGCGCTCCGGAGCGCCGAGATCGGCGAACACGACATCCGGTTCCTCGTCGGCAATCCTGCGCAGCAGGCTTCGCATCTCCCGCGCTCGTACGACCTCGGCGCAACCGGTTTCCCGCAGCCCCGCCTCCAGAATCGAGGCCCGCGCCTCCTCTCGGCTCATCAGTAGAACCCGCAGCCCGCGCTCGCCCATGCCGATGCGGGTGCAATGGCCATGCCGGAATCGGAGCCTTACCGGGCCGCGGTCGAGGCACGCCGTCGCCGCTTTGGCGCACAAGCGCTGTGCATCGGCGCGCTCTCCTGCCCCACCGAGGGTCACGCAGTTCGTTCGATCGAGCCGGACGGGCCCTCCGCGCGTGGCACGGGCGTTGCAACCCGAACAAATGCGTACGAGCCCGCAGCCCCCTCGCGGGCTTGACGCGAGAGCGGATCAATGAGGATCCGCACCTAGGCAACGCCGCCGGTCCCTGTATCGAAGCCCTTGCTTCGACCACAGGGCCGGCGGCGTTTTCTTGTGTCGGCCGACCGGCGGCGCATGCACGCAGCGCG
>DASXNC010000310.1:0-7819 GCA_036495325.1 Steroidobacteraceae bacterium | reverse complement strand
GGCTCGACTATTGGAATGCGCACGCCGGGGACGCGCTCACGCACCTCGTCGCCGATCCGCTCAATGATCCGGGCGAGTTCTGCGGGCGGCTCACGCTCGCCGAGGTCGGCGTGCTCCGGCTCGCGGAGGTCTACTCTGATCCGGCAGTCGTCCGGCACACCCGACGCCACATCGATGCAATGCTGGAGGGGAAGTACTTCCTCTGCCTGCAGCTCGACGGCGTGAGCGTGAACCGACAGCAGGGGCGCGAGGCCATCCTTCGCTGCGGGGACTTCACGCTCTTCGACAGCGCCGCCCCGTACGAGGTGAGCTTCCGCGATCCGAACCGGATGCTCGTGCTCTGCATTCCTCACGAGGCGCTGCGGCGGCGCATCGCGAGCCCCGAAGCGGTCGTCGCGCATGCGATGCCCGGAGATCGCGAGGTCTCGGGACTTCTATCCTCGCTCGTCCGCAGCTTCTGGAGCCAGAGCGGCCCCGAGATGCAGCTCGGGCCGCGCTTCAGCGAGGCGATCCTCGATCTCATTGCGACGGCATACGCGCCGCTCGCCCGCGCACGGGCCGATTCCTCTCCGCTCTGCGTGGCGCGGCGCGAGCAGGTGCGCGGCTTCATCGAGGAGCACCTCGAGGACCCGCGCCTCACGCCGAGCGGCGTCGCCGGCGCGCTCAAGATGTCGCCGCGCTACCTGCACCAGGTGTTCAACGAGGGCGAGACGGTCGCGCGCTACATCCTGCGCCGGCGGCTCGAAGAGTGTGCGCGCGCGCTGAAGGATCCGGCTCAGCGGGGCCGTACGGTCACGGAGATCGCCTTCCAGCACGGCTTCAACGATGCGTCCCATTTCAGCCGCGCCTTTCGCGAGCGCTACGACGAGACCCCTCGCGAGTACCGGCAGCGCGCCGGCAGGAGCTGAGAGCCTGCCTGCCTTGCACGGCGAGGTATTTAATTACTCTGAGGACCGAACGATGCAGAACGAGACGAATAAGACAATGCTGCGCAAGTCGATGCTGGCGGTGGCGGCGGTCGCGCTCGCCGCCGGGCTCGCGATGACACCTGGGCGCGACGAGGCAAAGACCATGGGCGGACCGACCCGAACGTACACCTACGTGCATCTCTATTCCGACGCGAACGGCGTCTCGCATTTTCGCGACGAGACCGTGAGGCTCGAGCCGAGTCCCGGACCCAACGGCAATGACGGAGCGCTCTCTGCCTTCACGCTGAGTGGTACGAAGGAGGCGCAATTCGTCGCCCTCAAACACGGCGCGCGCGAGGACTGGCACAATGCCCCGCGGCGCATGTTCCTGATCGTGTTGCAGGGAACCACCCAGGTCACCGCATCGGACGGGCAGGTGCGCCGGTTCGGCCCCGGCAGCATGCTCCTCATGGACGATCCGAAGGGCAAGGGGCATATCACCGAAGTGGTGGGCGACGTGGACCACGTGACGCTCACCATTCCCTGGCCGGCGAGTTGAGTCCGCAGGGCGCCGCACCCCGGCCGGCTGGCGGCCGATGCGCGGGTGGCCTTTACGGACCTCCGGGGCGCGGGGTACAACCTACGATCGCTCGCGACGAAGGCCTCTCATATGAACCGAGACGTCGACCTGCTCGCCTCGTACTGGACTCTCGCGGTCGGCGCCGAGCCGCATACGGACCACGAGTACAGCACCTCGCGTTTCGAGGAGCGTGTGGCGAGCGCCGCGAAAGCCGGTTTCAGCGGCATCGGCATCTGGCACGCCGATCTCGAGCACACGCTCGAGCGGCTGAGCCTTGCGGACATGCGGCGTGTTCTCGATGACCACGGCATCCGGCACGTCGAGCTGGAGTTCCTCAACGACTGGTTCGTCGACGGCGAGCCGAAGCGCCGCTCGGACGAGCGCAAGCGCCAGCTGTTCGAAGCGGCCGAGAAGCTCCGCGCCCGCTGCGTCAAGGTGGGCGACTTCATCCGTCAGCCCTGCCCCATGCCTCGCCTGATCGAGCGTTTCGCCGGCCTGTGCAAGGAGGCAGAGAGCCACGGGACGAAGATCGCCTTCGAGATGATGCCCTTCTGCATCATCGATTCGCTCGAATTGGCCCGCGAGCTCGTCGAGGGCGCCGGTGCCAAGAACGGCGGCATCTTCTTCGATCTCTGGCACATCGAGAAGATTGGCATCCCTCACGAGGCCGTCGCGCGCTTCCCCATGAAGTATTGCGTCGGCATCGAGCTCAACGACGGGTACTCGCGCGCGCACTCCATGCCGGATCCGCACATCGAAACGACCCAGCACCGCCAGCTCTGCGGCGAGGGTGAATTCGACGTGAAGGATTTCGTGAAGCACATGCGAACGGCTGGCTGGGGCGGCCCCTGGGGCATCGAGGTGCTCAACAAGCAGCTCCGCCAGCGGCCCATCGAAGAAGTCACGCGCCGCGCATTCGACACGACCGCCGCGCAGTTCCGCGCCTGATCCAGCGTGATCCGACCGCCCCCGCTACCTCAAGAGAACACCGCCATGGCGACTCCCGAGCCCTCTTCGGAACAGCTTCTTGCGCTCTACGAGCGCATGCTCCTCATCCGCCGCATGGAGGAGCGGCTGCGCGCCGATGCTGCGGCCGGCAATCTGCCCGGCGCCGTGCACCTCTACATTGGTCAGGAGGCGATCGCGACCGGCGTGTGCGCGAGGCTGCGCGAGACCGACATGATCACGAGCACGCACCGCGGCCATGGTCACTTTCTCGCGAAGGGCGGGGACCCCCAGGCGATGATGGCCGAGATCTGGGGAAAGAGGACGGGCATCTGCAAGGGTATGGGCGGCTCGATGCACGTCGCGGATTTCTCCAAGGGTATCCTCGGAGCGAACGGCATCGTGGGCGGCGGTTTCGCCATCGCGACCGGCGCAGCGCTCGCCTCGAAGCTCACGCACGATGAGCGCATCGCGGTCGCCTTCTTCGGCGACGGCGCGGCGAATCAGGGCGTGTTCATGGAGTCGCTCAACGTCTCGAGCCTTTGGAAGCTCCCGCTCGTGCTCGTCTGCGAGCACAACCAGTTCTCCGAGTTCACCCCGTCGGCCGATATCACTTCCGGGGAGATTGCCGACCGCGCGCGGGCGTTCAAAATTCCAACGTCCGTCGTCGACGGCAACGACGTGGTCGCCGTGTGGCAGGCGGCGGGTGAGGCGGTCGAGCGGGCCCGGCGCGGCGAGGGACCCTCGTTCATCGAGGCGAAGACCTATCGCATCCAGGGCCACCTCGAGGCCGAGGACCTGTTCCTGCAGGGCGGCAAGTACCGCGAGAAGGCAGAGATCGAGGAGTGGCGCAAGCGCGATCCCGTCGAGCGGGTGCGGCAACGGCTGCTCTCGAGCGGCGCGAGTGAGGAGAAGCTCAAAGCCATCGACGCGCGCATCGGCGCGACGGTCGAGCGAGCCGTCGAATTCGCGCAGGCGAGCGAGGTTGCCGATCCCGAGCTCGCGTTCGATCTCATGTTCGTCGGTCAGAAGGCTTGAGGAGTTAAGGCACATGGCCCGCAAGCGCTACACGCACGCGATCAACGAGGCGCTGATCGAGGAGATGAGCCGCGACCCCAAGGTCATCGTTTACGGGGAGGACGTGGAGCTCGCCATCATGGGCGACACGAAAGGACTGCTCGACAAGTTCGGCCGCGAGCGCATCCGCAACACGCCGATCTGCGAGGCGACGCTCACCGGCATGGCGGTCGGCGCGGCCGCGGCGGGCTGCCGCGTCGTCGTGCACATGATGTTCTCGAACTTCATCTACACCGGGTTTGATGCGATCGCCAACCAGATGGCGAAGCTGCGTCTCATGACGGGCGGCCAGGCCGTCATGCCGATCACGATCATCGCCGCCTACGGCGGTGGCGGCTCGAACGCGGCCCAGCATTCGGACAGCGGCTATCCGGTGCTGGTGAACCTGGGAGGCGTCAACGTGGCGATGCCCGCCACCCCGGCCGACGCGAAAGGACTTCTCAAGACGGCGATTCGCGGGAACAACCCGACGTTCTTCATGGAGGCGATCGGCCGCGGCGGTGAGCAGGGTGAGGTGCCGGACGGGGATTTCACGATCCCGTTCGGCAAGGCGGCGACGGTGCGCGAGGGCAAGGACGTGACGATCATTGCGATCGGCTCCATGCTCAAGCCCGCCCTCGAGGCAGCGAAGAAACTCGAGGCATCGGGCATCCAGGCCGAGGTTGTCGATCCCCGCACGCTCGTGCCCCTCGACGAGGAGGCGCTGGTTGCGGCGGCTCGCAAGACTGGCCGGGTGGTCGTGGTCGATGAGGCGCGCGACCGCTGCAGTGCCGCGAGCCACATCGCGGCCGTGCTCGTCGATAAGGCGTTCAAGCACTTGAAGGCGCCGGTGAAGCGCGTGACGGTGCCAAACGTCTGCATGCCCTACGCACCGAATGCCGAGAGACGCATGATTCCCGACGCCGACCGCATCGCACGCACCGCCTCCGAGATCGCAAGCGCCTGAGTGGGCGACATGAAAGTCAATCTCAAGCTCAACCGCGTCGGCATGAACATGCAGGAGGCGACGATCGCCAAATGGCACAAGCGGCCCGGCGAGGCGTTCAAGACAGGCGACCCGCTCTACGACATCGAGACGGAGAAGGTCACCCAGGAGGTCACCGCGAGCGGCGACGGGACGCTCGTCGAGATCTTCGTCCCGGCCGGCGAGAACGCCGCCGTCGGCGCGGCAGTATGCGCCGTGGAGATGAAGCTATAGCGCTGGCGAGGAGCAGACATGCGGCCCGACTACAACCTCATCTCGTGCGACGACCATCTCGATCTCAATCAGCTGCCCGAGGACATCTGGACGGAGCGTCTGGCCGCAAAGGACCGCGCGCGTGCCCCGCATGTCGAGCAGCGCGACGGAATGTGGGTGTGGGTCTGCGAGGGACAGTCCTGGGGCGCCTGGACCGGCCGCAACAGGGGCTCCGATGCACCCAAGCCCATCTACACCGCGTTCGACCGCGGCGGCGTGAAGGACCTCACCGAGCGTCGCCCGGCAGTCCCCGAGCTGCGGCTCGCCGATATGGATCGGGACGGTATCTACACGCAGGTCATCTTCGGTCCGGTCACCTCGATCAAGAACCCCGATCAGGTGTTCGCCGACGAGTTGCATAGCATCTACAACGACTGGCTCGGCGAGTTCTGCACCACCGCCCCCGACCGCCTGCTCGGTGTGCCCATGCTGCCGCTCAACCCGGAGTCGGCCGCTCGCGAGGTCTACCGGCTCGCAAAGCGCGGCGGCGTCCGCCAGGCGAATCTGCAGATCGCCACCGCGGAGCCGCGCCTGCACGATCCCCGCTGGGAGGCGCTCTGGAACGCGCTGGAAGAGACCGGCATCGTCCTCTCCTGGCACGTCACGGTGTTCTTACCGCCGCCCGGGGATCCAGGCCGCGGGAACATCGCAGGCAACTTCACGCACATGAAGGGCTTCATCACGCAGTTCCTCGATTCCTTCGTGGACCTGTTCGCGTGGGCGATCCTCGAGCGCCATCCGAAGCTCAAGATCGTCATCGCCGAGTCGGGCGCCGGCTGGCTCCCCTGGGTGGTCGAGGAGCTCGACTACCGCCACTGGCGTACGTGGGAAACGGAGGCGTTCTACCGGGACAAGGGTGGCATACCGCAGAAGACCAAGCCTTCCGAGCTCTTCAAGCGGCAGATCTTCGCCACCTTCCAGCAGAGCCCCGTCACGATGCGGCTGCTCGAGTTCTACGGCGAGAACCTGCTGTGGGCAACGGACTATCCGCACCCCGACAGCATCTGGCCGAATTCGATCGCCACTCTCGAGCGCACCATGGGTCATCTGCCGCGCGAGGCGGTCAAGAAGATCACGCACGACAATGCGGCGAAGCTGTACGGGCTCGCGGTCTGATCATGAGCGATCCAACGCCGCAATCGAAGCCGAAGTTGCTGTGCCCGAAGTGCAAGTCGGCGCTGACGCCGACCATCCGACACAAGCTCGAGGTCAATTACTGCCCCTCGTGCAAGGGGATGTGGCTCGAGCGTGCGGAGCTCGGGGAGCTCGAGGACGAGGTCTTCGACTTCGGCGAGCACGCGAAGGGCACGCTGGTCTTCGAATCGACGGCCACGGATGACAAGTGCCCGGAATGCGATGCAAATTTGAGGAGCTTCCGTTATCGCTTCTACGACCTCGCCATGGAGCTCTGCCCGAACCAGCACGGATACTGGCTGACGGACGACGAGGACACCCGTGTGCTCGAGGTCATGAAGAACGAGGAGCGGGAGATGCGCCGGAAGCTCACGGCCGAAGATCGTTGGGCGGCAGCGATGAAGCGGATGCGCTCGCACTCATTCCTGAGCAAGGTGCGCGACCTGTTTCACTGAAATCGCGTCGGGGCGGGGTTTCGCCTCAGAAAGCGATGTGCTCCATGTAGCCGCCGTCGACCTGCAGGTTCTGCCCGACCGTGAATCCCGATTTCGGGCTCGCGAGGAACGCCACCGCGGTTGCGATGTCCTCGGGCTTGCCGAGACGCCCGATCACGCAGTGCTGGAGCGCATCCTCATAGGCGGCGGGTGCGCGCTGCTTGATGAAGTCCCAGGGGCCATTCTCGAAGTAGATGGGCCCCGGCGAGACCATGTTCACTCGCACACCGTCCTTCGCGACCTCCTTGCTGAGCTGCGCGCCGTAGGCGATGAGCGCGGCCTTGCAGGAGCCGTAAGCGAGGATACCGGGCGCCTTCAGCGCCTTCGACATCACGCCCGAGATGCTCGCGATGAAAACGATGGCGCCGGACTTGGATCGCTTGAGGTACGGCAGCGCCGTCTCGCAGCCGCGCACGGCGGCCATGATGTCGGCCTGGAACCCTGCCTCCCAGCCCTTCTCTCCTGCGATCCCGGGCGTTCCCGTCGTGTTCGAGACGAAAATGTCGAGGCCGCCGAGCCGGTCCGCGGCGCTCGAGATCCAGCCGATGTACGCATCCCGATGCGTCACATCGATCGCATCGCCGATCGCCTTCACGCCCTTGCCCTGCAACTCGCGAACCGTGCGCTCGACGTTCGCCGCCGTGCGCGCGCAGATGGCAACCTCGGCGCCCTCATCGGCCAACTGCCGCGCAATTGCGAGTCCGATCCCGTGCGTCGCGCCGGTGACGATGGCCTTGCGGCCTTTCAACTCGAGATCCATTTGTCGTTCCCCCTGTGCGCCGCGCACATCGAACTAGAAGGGATAATGCCGAGGCCCGATCTGCACCGAAATCCAGCGCAGCTCGGTGAACTCGTTGATGCCGGCCCGGCCGCCAAAGCGTCCGTAGCCCGAGTTCTTCACTCCACCGAAGGGCATCTGCGCCTCATCCTGCACCGTCGGGGAGTTGACGTGGCAGATGCCCGTATCGATGCGCTTGGCGATCTCGATGCCCTTCACGAGGTCGCGCGTGAAGACCGCTGCCGAGAGCCCATACTCCGTGTCGTTGGCGAGCGCGACCGCCTCATCGACGGTCTTCACGCGCGTGATCGACACCTGAGGTCCGAACGACTCCTCGCGGAAGAGAGTCATCTTCGGTGTGACGTGGTCCACCACGATGCCCTTCATGACGGTGCCCTTGGTCTTCTCGCCGCCCGCGAGCACCTTCGCCCCCTGCGCGACGGCATCCGAGACGAGCTTCTCGACGCGGTCGACCGTCGCGCGCGCGACGACCGAGCCGATCACGAACTCGCCCTCCCGCGGATCGCCGGTCGGCAGGGTCGCGACCCGCTTGGCGAGCTTCTGCGCGAACTCGTCCGCGACCTTCTCCTGCACGATCACACGTTCCGTCGACATGCAGATCTGGCCCGCATTGGCGAACGCGCCGAACACCGTCGCGCTCACCGC
>DASXNC010000309.1:0-3457 GCA_036495325.1 Steroidobacteraceae bacterium | reverse complement strand
TGATTTCTGCGACTTGCATCGTGCGGGCGGCTTGCGTTCCAGCGAGGTTCGGCATGTCCGGCGCTGCGAGGACCAAACCGCCGCGTTCGGGTTGCTTGCCGTCAAAGCGCCCGTGACACGCAAGGTGCAGCACCCCAATCTCACGCCCTGTGCAACGCTCGCGGAGCCAGTCGGCATGACATGCCTCCCCAAGCGCGAGCAGCGTCGGATCCTCACCAGCCACAAGACGTGCCTCTATACGCGCGAACTGCAAGTCTCCGAGCGGGTCTCCGCACACTACGAGAGCTGAGCCGGCACTGGTTGGAGCGTGCCTGGGCAGTCGACTCACGACGGCAAGCGCAGGCACGACCGACCACGGCGTACCCTCGGACGATTCGCTCACCGACGATGCCAGCTGGAAAGGCGCCGAGTGCAGCCATCGATGCGGCACGAGCCAGACGGTTCGGTCTTTGCCGGCCTTCGAGAGCAGCTCGTCACACATCGTTCTGAAGGCGGGGTGGTTCATGACGTCTTGCAACGCCTGGTTGACCACCCCGCTGCCTCGTGCGGTGTCTCCCGCGTCGACGAAAGCGCGAATCGCACGAACGAGACTCCGACCGTGGTGGTCGTTCTCCAGTTGAAGCTCCGACCAACCGACCTCGGCCGATCGGCCGTCGACCGCGAACAGGCTGACGCCGGATCTCATCACGAACAGCTCGAGTCCCAGTGCGTCGCCGATATCGGGTGGGAATGGGTCCTCGTCCGCAAGCGCGGGCAGCTCGGGCATCGGAAGGCCCAGTCGCTCGATCAGCGTCCTTGCCCGGCCGAGCTCGAGCATTTGCAGCGCCACCTTCGGCCTATTGAGCGCCAAGGCGACTTCCGCCGCCTCCAAGTACGGTGGATCCATCACCTCCGCAAAGCCGCCGAGCTCGGCACCGCGCGCTTGGTCGCGTAGCTGCCCGTACGCCCGGCACTCCTCGAGCAGGCCGGTATAGGTGTCAGCGGAGCGATCGCCCTCGCGAAACGCCCTCCGCGCGAGCAGACCCACCGTAGCCCGCTCCACGCGTGGATCGGACGGAATCTGAGAAGCCACTTCCTGGAGTTCCGCCAGCGCCGCCGAGGCGCGCTCGTGCTCGCCCGCGCGTGTGAGCAGCATGTAGAGCTTGTTGAGGCGGTATACGAGTCGGTAGCGCATCGACTCGGGAAGCCCTTCGCCGATGCTGAGTGACTCGCGCAGATAGCTCTCGGCCATCTCGAATGCGTGAGCTTCGGCACAGATCGAGGCCGCCAGCGACGCCATAACGCCGTCGTCTAGGTTCTGTGGAGTGGACGGATCCAGACCTAGTTGGAGTGCCATCACTTCTCGCAAGGCGTGCTCCTGGGCAAGGTGATCGAGCGGGTCCTCTGTCGGGAGCAGGTCGCGCAGTCTGATCAACAGCCACAGTGCCAGCGACTCGCGATGGGCATCTCCCAGCTCGCGAGCTTGCGCGCGCACGCGATATGCCAAGGGGAGAGCCTTCTGCATGGCGCCGATTTCGAGATACGCGAGCGCGAGGTGGTAGTCGACGCGCACCAGATAATGCTGCGCCTCGAGCGCGAGCCAATGAGCGCGGGAAGCCTCGAGTAGCTCAATGGCTTTTGCGAATTGCCCATTCTCGATCTCCACCAGAGCGCGATCGAGCGCCTCTTCGCCAAGGGTGGCGTGAAGTCCGATCTGCAACCAGGCTTCGCCCGGGTCGGTCCTCTCCACGACGGCTTGACTGTGCGCTTCGATCGCCGCGACCCGCTCGGCATAGGCTGCGTAGTGCGTCTTGTCGACATCACCGCGACGGATCGAGTGGATGAGGCTATGCGCCTCCTCGAAAACCCTGTTCGCCTCGACGTCCTGATCGTTGTTGCGTAGGTGACGCGCGTAGTTGCGTAGAGCCGTATAGAGGTGATTCGGCTCGCCCAACGCGCGGAACGCATCAACGGCCCGCTCTCCCCACACAAGCGCCTCGGCGTGACGTCCCTGACGCTCGAGCTCCGAGGCCATGTTGTCAATGGCCGAGGCACAGGCGAGCCCGCCGGGAGGAGCCGCGTCAAGCGCCAGTTCGAGCAGTCGCTCCCCACCGTCCGACTCGTTGACGAGCAGCATGTGCGCGTAATTGCCGAGCGCCGCTGCCTGCCCCTCGGGCTCCTCGCGCATGCGCTCCGTCTCGGCGGACCTCCAGAAGTACGCTCCGGCTGCTCTTGGCGCTCCATCGGCAGACTCAATCAATGCCAGAGACTCGAACATCACCGCCACCGCTGCCGGCGATCCGAGGCGTTCCGCCAGCGCTAGTGCCCGACTGGCGCAATTGCGCGCCTCCTCGAGCTCCCGATCCTGGCGATGGCATATTGCGAGCAGACGCAGAACCTGTAGTTCGTCCCGGCCATCCCCGTTGCCATCGGCACCGTTTAGCAGGCCCAGCAGCAGACGCTTGGCGGCGCCGAACTCGTGATCGATGACGAGGGCTTGAGCTCGATCGATCACATCTTGGGACATCACGCGTGACACCTTTGCAGCTTTTGCGCACTTGTGCTTACTGTCCTGAAATATGGAATTAACCCGGGAGGATGATGCGGGCGGTTAATGCGTGTGCTTCGTGCGTGTGCTTCGCGTCGGACTGAATTACCGCTCAGACGACGCCGCCCAAGCCGAACGCTTGTGCCGGCAGCTCGTAGGACCGTCGCCTCGCCCGGTGCTCGTAGGGATGCTCACGACGATCGCCTCCTCGGCGCCATAACGGGTCGCTCGTCGAGCGCGCGGGATGGATGCAGGCCACCACTCGACTGGTGGCGAGGGCTCGTCGGCGGCCCTACACCAGCTGCTCGTCGGGCGACTCGATGATCCGCAGGTGCTCGCCTACGCGGGTGATGCTCATGAGGCGCTGGACCTGCTGGGAGCCGCGGGTGAGCGCGAGCATCTGTCCGCGCTCCTGGAAGCGCTCGTGCGCAGCCAGAATGATCCGCAGGCCGGTGGAGTCGATGAACTCGAGGTCGTCGAGGTCGAGCACAATCAGCGTTGCGTCGGAGGCTTCCGTGCCGGCGATCTCGCCCTGAAGAAGTGGCGCGCTCGCCAGGTCGAGTTCGCCGTGCAGGCGCAGCACGACCCTGTCTGGCCCGTTGCGAACATCGATCTGCAGGTGCCCGGCCTGCATGCGCTCCCGAGCCGTCACACACGGATGGTATCGCAGGGCTTTCGTGCCCCGCTGTGCGTGGCTGCGACGTCAGGAGTCTCCTGCCATTCGCCCGAGCTACGCGAGAGTGGCGCCCAGGGGGCGGGGTCGCTATTGGCCGAGACGTACCGCGAGCAGCGCGACGTCGTCGCGGAGCCTGCCCCCGGCCCGCTCGAGGGCGGCGTGCTCGATGTGCTCGAGCAGCTCGTCGAGGGCCAGATGGGCCGTTTGGGCGCATAGTCCGCGCAGCCCCCGCTCGCCGAGTCGTGTGCCTGCCC
>DASXNC010000308.1:0-3961 GCA_036495325.1 Steroidobacteraceae bacterium | reverse complement strand
CACGCTGCTGCCGATGCACCGCCGCGCCCAGCTGGGCCTGGGTTACCTGCCGCAGGAAGCCTCGGTGTTCCGCAAGCTGTCGGTGGAAGACAATGTAATGGCGATTCTGGAAACGCGTCCGGACTTGGAGCGCGCCGCGCGCGAGCAGCGCCTCGAGCAGTTGCTGGACGAGCTGCGCATCGGTCATGTGCGCAAGACGCTCGGGCTCGCGCTCTCGGGCGGGGAGCGGCGGCGCGTCGAGATAGCGCGCGCGCTCGCGGCCGACCCGCGGTTCATGCTCCTCGATGAGCCTTTCGCAGGGGTCGACCCACTCTCGGTGCTCGACATCCAGCGCATCGTGCGCGAGCTTACCGGCCGCGGAATCGGTGTGCTCATCACCGACCACAACGTGCGCGAGACACTCGGAGTGTGTCACCGCGCATACATCGTCAGCGAAGGAACTGTGATCGCTTCCGGGTCCGCGGAAGAAATCCTTGCCAACCCCCAAGTGCGTGAGGTGTACTTGGGGGAGTCGTTCCGGCTTTGAGGCGGTTGCGCGAGGGAGAATCGCTTGTATTTCAATAAGTTGGCAAGGGGCTGACTGCCCATCGTGCAAGAAACATGCTGAAACCGTCCCTGCAGCTGAAGCTGGGTCAGCAGCTGACCATGACCCCGCAGCTGCAGCAGGCCATCCGGCTCCTCCAGCTGCCTGCTCTCGAGCTCCAGGCGCACATCCGTGAGCTGCTCGAGAGCAACGTCATGCTCGAGCCCGTCGAGGAGGCCGAGACCAACGGATCGCTCGAGGATGCTGGCCCGCAGGAGATCGCCGCAGAGCCCGCTCCCGACGCCGAGCCTTCGGCACCCGCCGCCAACGACACGCATGTCGAAGTGGTCGATGAGCATTGGGGCGAACATGGCGGAACCGGTTCGTCCGAGGGTAACTGGAACGGCGAGGATGACGATCGGCAGCAGGAGTTCGCCGACGCCTCGGGCGAGTCGCTGCAGGAACATCTGCTCTGGCAGCTCGAGCTCGCCCGTCTCGAGCCGCGAGCCCTCGCGATTGCGAGCGCGCTCGTCGACGCCATCAACGACGATGGCTATCTGACCGAGACCCTGGAGGAAATCGCCGGCACGCTGCGCCCGGAGGTCGAGGCCGACTCCCCGGAGATCGAGACCGTCCTCAAGCGCGTGCAGCAACTCGACCCGCCGGGCGTCGCCGCCCGCTCGGTCGGGGAGTGCATCGAGCTGCAGCTGCGACAGCTTCCTGCGGATACACCTGGCCTGGAGGTCGCGGTCGAAATCGCCCGGCACCATCTCGAGCGCGTCGCGGAGCGCGAACTCGTGCTTCTGCGCCGCGAACTCCGCACCACCGACGAGGAGCTGGCCTCCGCGCTGCTGCTCGTGCGCAGCTGCCATCCGCGCCCCGGCGCGACGGTGAGCGGCGCCGCGGCCGAATACGTGGTGCCGGACGTGTTCGTCCGCCGAACCGAGCACGGATGGGCGGTCGAGATGAACGCCGCGACTCTGCCGCGCGTACGTCTCAACCAAAGCTATGCGAGCCTGCTCGGGCGCAACTCGAGCCATGCCTCCCTTCGCGCGCAGCTGCAGGAGGCGCGCTGGCTGCTGAAGAGCCTCGAGATCCGCCACGATACGCTGATGAAGGTCGCACGCTCGATCGTCGAGCGTCAGGCCGCATTCCTCGAGCGTGGCGAGGAGCACATGCGGCCGATGATCCTCAAGGACATCGCCGAGGCGGTGCAGATGCACGAGTCGACGATTTCGCGCGTCACGTCGGGCAAGTACATGCACACGCCGCGCGGGGTGTTCGAACTGCGCTACTTTTTCTCGAGCCAGGTCGAGGCAGCGGACGGCTCGGGAACTTCATCCACGGCCATTCGGGCCAAGATCAAGAAGCTCGTGAAGGAGGAAGACCCCGAGGAGCCGTTGAGCGATGGCCGCATCGCAGAGCTGCTCTCCGGCGAGGGCATTCCGGTCGCGCGTCGCACCGTCGCGAAGTATCGCGAGAGCCTCGGGATCGCCCCTTCCAACGAGCGCCGAAAAGCAGGTTCCCGAGCGATGTAAGGCGCATTCACTCACAAGGAGACGGCATATGCGGCTCAACCTCACGGGTCACCATGTCGAAGTCACCCCGGCGCTTCGGGGGTATGTCGAGAAGAAACTTCTCGAGCGCATCGCGCGCCATTTCGACCAGGTGATCGACGTGCACTGTGTTCTCACCGTCGAGAAGCTGAGGCAGAAGGCCGAGGCCACGCTGCACGTGAGAGGATGCGACATCCACGCGGATGCGACCGAGTCGGACATGTACGCCGCGATCGATGCGCTGAGCGACAAGCTCGACCGCTGCATCAAGAAGCACAAGGAGAAGCGTGCGGACCATCACGCCGCGGAGGCGCCGCGCTACCGCGCGGCTCGAGCGGCCAGCTGAGCCGCTCCCGCGCCGGCCACCGCAACACAGGCTTTCCCGCCGCCGAGCAACCTCGGCCGTCCGCACTTCCTCATGCGCATCATCGTCGTCAGCGGGCTATCCGGTTCCGGCAAGAGCGTCGCGCTTCACTTGCTGGAAGACGTTGGGTTCTACTGCATCGACAACCTGCCCGCTGCGCTGCTCAAGCCGTTCATCTCGCACACGGTGCGGAGCGCCGAGCCGACCTACGCGCGCTCGGCGATCGGTCTCGACGCCCGCAACACTGCTCACGAGATTGCGACGGTCCCGCAGCTGATCGAGGAACTCGAGCGCGGCGGTATCGAATGCGAGGTTCTGTTCCTCGTCGCGAACGACGAGGAGCTGCTGCGGCGCTTCGCCGAGACACGCCGCAAGCATCCCATGAGCCGGGAGCGGATGAGCCTGCGCGAGGCGATCGACACGGAGCGACGGCTGCTCGAGCCGGTTGCGCATGCCGCTGACATGATCATCGACACCTCGCGCATGGGCGTGCACGAGCTGCGCCAGGTGGTGCGACTGCGCGTCGAGCAGCGGGCGACGGGACGGCTCTCGATCACCGTCGAGTCGTTCGGCTACAAGCACGGGATTCCCGGAGATGCCGACTTCGTGTTCGATGCCCGCTCGCTGCCGAATCCGTATTGGGAGCCGGCATTGAGAGAGCTCACCGGACGGGACCCCGAAGTGATCCGCTACCTCGAATCCCACAGCAGTGTCGCGCAGCTCATCGAGGATATCGGCCGCTTCATCGAGGCGCGAATTCCCGAGTATCAGGCGAGCTTGCGGGGCTATCTCACCGTCGCAGTCGGCTGCACAGGCGGGCAGCATCGCTCGGTGTACATCGTCGATCGGCTCGTCGCGCGCTTCGCAGCGCAATATCCGCAGGTCGCCGCGCGCCACTGCGCGCTGCCGGCGTAAGGGCGACCGATGCAGGCGCGCGGCAGCCTCAGTACGCGCGCCCGACGAGCACCCACTCTTTCGCCGGCACATCGCTGAACAGGCACCGACGACCCTCGAGTGATCCCTGCTCGAGGGGTGCGACTCGAACCGTGAGCTTGAGGCTCTTCAGCTTGCGCTCGACCGCCTCGAGCGCAGCGCCCTCCGGGCGCGACCAGGGCACGAGTGCCCAGCCGCGAAACGATTCCGCAGAAGCGGATTCGTCCGCCCCGGCCGCGCTCTCCGACGTGCCCGCCGCGGCACCGCCGGCGGCGCCGTAATACGCCTCGAGGTCGGCGAAAGTTGCGATGTCAGTGCGAATGTTCGCCTCGAGCCGCGCGCGCGCCTCGGTGTGCAGCGCGCTCTGGATTTCCGCAAGCAACGTCGGCACCGCGCGGACGAGCTCCGCACGCGGCATGGTCGCGAACTCGATCTTGTCGCCCTTCCGCGCGCGATCGCGCCGAATGAACGTGACGGAGCCGGAAGCCACGTCGCGCGGGCCTATCTCGCACAGGATCGGCACGCCACGCTTGAGCCAGCCCCAACGCTTGTCGACGGACCGGCCGGGCCGGCGATCTGCAAGTG
>DASXNC010000307.1:0-3312 GCA_036495325.1 Steroidobacteraceae bacterium | reverse complement strand
TTTGATCGCGCGACGGCCGTTCCGCCCGTGCTAAGCCTGTGCTGGCGCAAGGGAACTCGCAGCAGTGCCAGTGGTTGCTCTCTCGCATGACGATACGACGAAAGCAACCTCGCGCGAGTGGACGCGCTCGCTGGTCGCACCGCGTGATGCAAACGAGCAATGCGCTCGACCTCGAGCCCGGCGTGTTCCGTAAGCGAAGTCCGCGTGAGATCGCGCGTTCGCTCAAACGCTCCGCCGAGGCGAGCGGCCGTCGGAAGGCCGAGCCGTTTCGCTCAGCGATGTCGATGCTCAATTTCCATATCAATCGCGGCGGCAAAAATCTGACTCCGGAGCGACGCCGCGTCCTGCAGGCGGCCAAGCGCGAGCTGCGCGTCGTGTTTCATCGCGAGCCGGGATAAGCGGGCACCGAGCGCCGTCTCACAAGCCGGATATTCGTCCGGAGAGGGCATGCGAGCGATTCCACGATAGAATGTCGCGGGTGCTCCCCGCCCCAAGAGGGCGACCGACATCCGCGTGCCGCAGGGGTCTCCGTCGTGCCGGAAGGATCATCATCTTGACGTGGCGAGTGTGGCTCGCTTTTGGCGCCCTGGGCATCATCTGGGGACTGCCCTACTTCTTCATCCGCATCGCCGTGCAGGAGGTCTCGCCGTTCGTCGTGGCATGGGGCCGGGTCACACTCGCCGCGCTGGTGCTGCTGCCGATCGCCTGGCGGCGGGGCGCACTGCATTCGCTCGGCCCTCACATGCGGCCCGTCGGTGCTTTTGCGCTGATCGAATTCGTCGTCCCGTTCTCAGCGATCTCGGTCGGCGAGCAGTGGGTCAGCTCCTCGATTGCCGGAATCCTCATCTCCGGCGTACCGCTCACGGTCGTGCTGATCTCGCGATTCTTCGGCGTGCACGAGCGGATCGGGCCGAGTCGCTCGCTTGGACTCGCGCTCGGTCTGATCGGCGTCGTGTCGCTGCTCGGTTTCGGGACCATCTCGGGCCCGCTTGGCTGGGCCGGCGCCGCCTGCCTGCTCCTTGCGGTGGTTGGCTATGCGATCGGGCCGCTCATCATCCAGCGACATCTCCGCGGTCTCGATTCGATCGGCCCGGTCGCGGCAAGCTTGGGTATCGCGAGCGCAGTCCTGCTTCTGCCCGCGGTGATGACGTTCCCGCATCACCTTCCAAGCGGCGTCATCCTGACTTCAATCGTCGTGCTCGGCCTGCTCTGCACGGCCGTGGCGATGCTCCTGATGTTTTACATCGTCGGCCACGCCGGAGCGTCCCGTGCATCGCTCGTCGCGTACATCAATCCGGCGGTGGCTGCGCTACTCGGCGTCGGATTCCTCAACGAGCGGCTCGGGGTCGGGGGCACGGTCGGTTTCGTCCTGATCCTGCTCGGTTCCTGGCTGGCCGCACGCGGGGCTGCGCCGCAGCGCGCGGTCGCAGCGGAAGTTTGAGTCGTAGCGCCGGCGTCATCCGGCGAGGATCACCTCAGTCGCCCATCGTACGATTCGCTGCAGCCGCGGCGATGCCAGAGTGAGCGCCTCATCGGCCGTCAACCAGCGCGACTCGTGGTGCTCGGGGCGCCCGAGATCGGGTTGAATGGGGAGGACCACCCGTTCGGCCGAAGTCTCTGCAATGTAATAGCGGGCGACTTTGTTGCCGGCGTACGGCGGTGTCTCGATATAGCGCTCGCCCCATGCCAGGCGCAGGTCCGTGATCCCAGTCTCTTCGGTCACCTCGCGACGGGCGGCAGCGAGCGGTGTCTCGCCCTCCTCTACGAGCCCCTTCGGGAAATCCCAGTTGCGGTATGCCCGCAGCATGAGAAACAGCCATCCCGGCGCGGCGTGCCGCACGACGGCGACGCCCGCGGAGAGTCGCGCGGGAGATGCGCCGCCTCCAGTCGCAGCTCGATCGCTCATGCGCCATCTCCCACGTTCACCGCACGCGCAGCTCCTCACGTGCTGTCTCATACACCTCGCGCGCGGCATCCAGATTCATGAGGAGAATTCCGAGCCCGACGGCGAGGTCGGGCCACGGCGAGCGCCACAACAGCGTCACGGCACCCGCCGCGATCATCGCGAGGTTCGCGAGCACATCGTTGCGCGCCGAGAGAAATGCCGCTCGCGAGAGGCTGCCGGCCGCATGGCGCACGCCCGTGAGAAGGAATGCGCAGGTCAAGTTGACAGCGAGTGCGCCGAGCGCCGTCGAGGCGAGCGGCAAGGCCGCTGGCGCAGCCGGCGACACGAGCTTGCCCCAGGCCGTCCAGACCGTCGCAATGGCCGGCACGAGCAGAATGCCGGCGAGCGCGAGCCCGAGCGCACCGCGGCGCCGCGGCCCCCACCCGAGCCCGAGCAATATGAGTCCGTTGACGCTCGCATCCTCGAGGAAGTCGATCGAGTCCGCGAACAGGGACACCGACCCGATCGCTCGGGCCACCGCGAATTCCACGCCGAACCAGGCAAGGTTCAGCGCGGCCGCCCATGTGACGGCTCGGCGCAGCTTCGGACTCGCCGCGGCGCTCAAAATCAGGCGAGGCCGACGTGCGGCGCACGCTCGAGCACGAATCGTCGCCGCGACGCCACGCCTCGAGGCCCGGTCAGCTCGTGGTGAGCTTTTGCAGGTCCATCGCGATCGTGCGCGGGTTGTCGTTCTCCTCGGCCAGCAGGCGCGCCCGCCCGCTCGCATCGAAGATGAACACTGCGCTGCTGTGATCCACGGCGTAATACCCATTGCGGTCCGGCGGCTCGCGATGGTAGGCGATGCGATAGCGCTTGCTGAGAGCCGTGAGCGCGTCATCGCCCCCCCGCAGTCCGATGAACTGCGGACCAAACGCGCCGACGTAGCGCTTCATCACCGCGAGCGTATCGCGCACCGGATCGACCGTGACGAACAGCACCCGCACCCGCGATGCCTCGGGCCCGAGTCGCCGCAATGCCTCACTGAGGTTCGTAAGCGTCGTCGGGCAGGCGTCGGGACAGTGCGTATAGCCGAAATACAGGAGCACGATCTTGCCGCGATAATCCGCCGCGGTGACGGGACGGCCGTCCTGGTCGTCGAGCGAGAATTTCAGCTGCGGCAAAAGTCCGCTGACGTTCTGCAGCGCGAACTGCGGCCCACCGGAGCTGCAGGCCGCAACCTCGAGCCCGAGCACGGCGAGCAGTGCGAGCGCCGCGACGGGCCGCCGTGCGGCGCGCAGCCGATTACCAAGATGGCGCGAAGACGCCCCCGTACCCCACATACCCTTCATCCTCTTCTTCAGTATCTTCAATTGGACGTCGCTACCGCCTCGCGGTGCGCCGGAACCGCAGCCTCGCCGCGCGTCCCC
>DASXNC010000306.1:0-2484 GCA_036495325.1 Steroidobacteraceae bacterium | reverse complement strand
TCGACAAAAAGTCCCGCTGCCGCCGAGACCAGGAAGTATCCGTGTGCCACGCGCCCGCCGAACAGCGGATTGAGCCGGGCGGTGGCCTCGTCCATGTGGGCGTAGAAGCGGTCGCCGGTGAGCGCGGCGAATGCCTCGATGTCATCGAGCGTCACCTCGCGCTCGCCGCTTCGGAACGTATCCCCGATGCGTAGCTCGTGGAAGCTCTTGCGGAACGGATGCTTCCCGGGATCGAGCTCGTGCGCTCCGCGGGTGTAGCGCTTCGTCACGGCCGAGATGACATCCGGAGAGCCCTGCAACGCCGTGCGCTGCATGTAGTGCAGCACACCGCGGATACCGCCCATCTCCTCGCCGCCGCCCGCGCGTCCCGGCCCGCCATGTACGAGATGCGGGAGTGGCGAGCCGTGGCCGGTCGACTCGGCCGCACAGTGACGGTCGACGACGAGCACACGGCCGTGAAAAGGCGCGAGGCCGAGGACCAGTTTCGTCGCGACCGACTCGTCGGCCGTGAAGACCGAGCCGACCAGGCTTCCCCCGCCGCGGCGCGCCAGTGCGATCGCCTCTTCGAGGTCTCGATAGGGCACGACCGTGCACACAGGACCAAACGCTTCGACCCTGTGAATCGCGCTCGCCGCATCCGGATCGCGGCAGCTGAGAAGCGTCGGTGCGACGAAGGCACCTCGATCCGCCTCTGCGCCCTCGAGAGCGCGCTTGGCCCGGGCGCCCGCGACGACCTCGGTCTCCTGCTTGAGCTTGCGCAGCCGTCGCAGGACTTCCCGACGCTGCTCGAGCGAGGCGAGCGGCCCCATCCCGACGGATTCGAGCCGCGGGTCGCCGACCAGGACCGCGTCGATCGCGGAGCGCAGGGCTTCGCACACCGCCGCAAGATGCTCCGCCGGCACGATCGCTTTGCGGATGGCGGTGCATTTCTGGCCAGCCTTCACCGTCATCTCCCGGACGACCTCGCGCACGTACAGGTCGAGCTCCGGCGTGCCGACGCCCGCATCGGGTCCGAGGATCGAGGAGTTGAGCGAATCGGTTTCCGCGATGAAGCGCACCGCCTGATCGAGGATCCGCGGATGACGCTGCAGCTTCTGCGCCGTCGCGCCCGAGCCGGTGAAGGAGACTACGTCCTGGCCGGTGAGATGATCGAGCAGATCGCCGGCGCCCCCGCAGAGCAGCTGCACCGCTCCCGCAGGCAAGATGCCCGACTCGACGATCCGCGCGAACACGCGTTCGGTCAGGAAACACGTCGCCGTCGCGGGCTTCACGATCGCCGGCATCCCCGCGAGCAGCGCCGGGGCGAGCTTCTCGAGCATCCCCCACACGGGGAAATTGAATGCGTTGATGTGAACCGCCGCGCCTTCGCGCGACACGCAGATGTGCTGGCCGAGGAACGTACCGCGCTTCGAAAGCGGCTCCGCGGGACCGTCCACATAGACGTGCCCGTCGGGCAGCTCGCGCTGTCCCTTGCTCGCGTATGTGAACAGGGTACCAATGCCACCGTCGATGTCGATCCATGAATCTGCGCGAGTCGCACCCGTGGCATACGAGACCGAGTAAAAATCCTGCTTGTGCTCGGTCAGCATTCGGGCGAGCGCTTTGAGCTGCGCCGCGCGTTCGTGGAACGTCAGCCGGCGAAGATTGGGTCCCCCGATTCGGCGCGCATGTTCGAGCATCGCGCGGGTGTCGATACCTCGCGCGGATGCTTCCGCGACGACTTCGCCGGTCGTCGCATCTCGCAGCATCACCGGAGTGCCCGACCCTTCTCGCCATTCGCCGGCGACGAAGCTTCGAATTTGCATGGAATGCCTCCGGCGTTCGCGGCGCCTGTTGCGGTCTGTCCTACTTCGCGTCGTAGTCCAGCTCGAGCTCAGGGGTCAACGCCTGCGACTGACACGCGAGAATGAATCCCTGCTCGAGCTCCCAGTCCTCGAGAGCATAGTTGACTCGCATTTCTACGCGGCCGCGCACGAGCCGCGTGCGGCACGTGGAGCACACACCGGCGCGGCAGGAGAAAGGCAGCTCGATTCCCGCGCGGGCCGCGCCCTCGAGAATGGTTTCTGAGTTCCTGCGCATCGTGAACGTGCGCCGCCGGCCGTCCATGCGCATCTTCACTT
Organism: Steroidobacteraceae bacterium; assembly: GCA_036495325.1. Classification (GTDB taxonomy): domain Bacteria; phylum Pseudomonadota; class Gammaproteobacteria; order Steroidobacterales; family Steroidobacteraceae; genus JASHUC01. The sequence goes on along the minus strand of DASXNC010000306.1, from coordinate 364 downwards.
CGGTCTGCGTTTCGCCGGAGGCGACCGACTCGGTCGCCCCGGCCGCAGCCGCGGCGCCTGCGCGCCGCGCTGCCGGCTCGGCGGCCACGAAATGCTCGCCGTGAATGCGCCCTCGCTCGACACCAAGCGACTGCAGCGCCCCGCTGACCTCCTCGACCATGCTGTCCGGACCGCAGACGAAAAAGGAATCGACAGTGCTCGCATCGAAGAGCCGCCCTGCGAGCGCCCTCACCTTCTCACCGTTCAAACGTCCGTTCAACAGCTCGATGTCCTGGGGCTCCGCACTCATCACGAAGTGCAGAGCGAGCCGCGCGAGGTACCAATCCTTGAGCGCCTGAAGGTCCTCGAGAAACATGGTCCGCGC
>DASXNC010000305.1:0-4305 GCA_036495325.1 Steroidobacteraceae bacterium | reverse complement strand
GGGCAGCTCGAGCAGCCGCTCGAAGGCGTCCTGCAGCTCGGGCGACTCGTTTCCCAGGTGCTCCGTCGCGAAACGCTCGAGCAGCAGGTCGAGCTCCTTCAAGCCCCGGCGGCAGCGCCAGAGAAGCCGGCGATCGTTAATAGCGGCGCACCACGAGCATTTTCTTGATTTCCGCGATCGCCTTGGCCGGATTCAGGTCCTTGGGGCACACGTCGGTGCAGCTCATGATGGTGTGGCACCGGTACAGGCGAAACGGGTCCTCGAGCGCATCGAGCCGCTCACCGGTCGCCTCATCCCGCGTGTCGACGATCCAGCGGTACGCCGCGAGCAGCGCCGCCGGGCCCAGGAAGCGGTCACTGTTCCACCAGTAGCTGGGACAGCCCGTCGAGCAACAGGCGCAGAGAATGCACGCCGCGGGGCGGTCGATGCGCTCCTGTTCCGCCTTCGACTGCAGGCGCTCGCGATCGGGCGGGGCAGGCGTCTCGGACTTGAGCCACGGCTCGATCGAGGCGTACTGCGCGTAAAACTGCGTGAGATCGGGTACGAGGTCCTTCACCACCGGCATGTGAGGCAGTGGATAGATCTTCACGTCGCCCTTCAAATCCGCAAGCGCGGTGGTGCATGCGAGCCGGTTGATGCCGTTGATGTTCATCGCGCACGAGCCGCAGATCCCCTCGCGGCACGAGCGGCGGAACGTGAGCGTGGAGTCGAGTGCGCTTTTGATCTCGATGAGCGCATCGAGCACCATTTGACCGCACGACTTGGCTTCGAGCTCGAACGTGTCGAGGCGCGGTCCTTCGGGGGCGTCCGGATCGAAGCGGTAGATGCGGAACGTGCGCACGGCGCCGCCTGTTGCGGACCTGTGCACGCGACCGCGCGGATTGATGCGGGAGTTTCTCGGCAAGAAGAATTGCGCCATCGTCTCTCCGTCGCACCCGCTCAGTAAGTCCGCGCCTTGGGCGCGATTGTCTCCACGTCGCCGGTCAGCGTGTTCAGATGCACCGGCCGGTAATCGAAGCGGACTCGCCCCCCCGTATCGACCCAGGCGAGCGTGTGCTTGAGCCAGCGCTCGTCGTCGCGCGAGGGAAAGTCCTCCCGCGCGTGCGCGCCGCGGGTCTCGGTGCGGTTCTCCGCCGAGGCGATCGTCGCCATCGCCTGTACCAGAAGATTATCGAGCTCGAGCGTCTCGACGAGGTCCGTGTTCCAGATGAGCGAGCGATCGCTCACACGAACGTCCGCTATCGAGGCGAACGTCTGCCCCAGACGTGCCCGGCCCTCGCGCAGAGTCTCCCCGGTGCGGAATACCGCGGCATCGCTCTGCATGATCCGCTGCATCTCGAGCCGGATTGCGGCTGTGGGACGAGAGCCTGCGGCGTGGCGGAAACGGTCGAGCCGCTCGATCGCGGGCTCCGCCGCGTCGGCCGGCAACGGGCGGTGGCTCGTACCGGGCTTTACGATATCCGCGCATTGGTGCGCGGCCGCGCGCCCGAAGACGACGAGGTCGAGCAGCGAATTCGATCCGAGCCGGTTGGCGCCGTGCACGGAGACGCACGCGGCCTCGCCGGCTGCGAACAGTCCCGGCACCACCGCATCAGGATCGCCGCCGCGCGGGGCGAGCGCCTCGCCGTGAACGTTCGTGGGGATACCGCCCATGTTGTAGTGCACGGTCGGCAGCACGGGGATGGGCTCGCGCGTCATGTCGACCCCGGCGAAGATGCGCGCCGTCTCGGCGATCCCGGGCAGGCGCTCGTGGATCACGTCGCGCCCGAGGTGCTCGAGATGCAGCAGGATGTGATCGTGCGCGGGACCCACGCCGCGGCCCTCGCGGATCTCGATTGTCATTGCGCGGCTCACGATATCGCGCGATGCGAGGTCCTTCGCGTTCGGCGCATAGCGTTCCATGAAGCGCTCGCCCGAGGCGTTGGTGAGATAGCCGCCCTCCCCGCGCGCGCCCTCGGTGATGAGGCATCCGGCCGTGTAGATTCCGGTCGGATGAAACTGCACGAATTCCATGTCTTGGAGCGGCAGCCCGGCCCTGAGCACCATCGCGTTCCCGTCGCCCGTACAGGAATGCGCCGATGTGCACGAGAAGTACGCACGCCCATACCCGCCCGTCGCGAGAATCGTCGCATGGGCGCGAAAGCGATGGAGCGTGCCCTCGGCAAGGTCGAGCGCGACGACTCCCCGGCACTCCCCGTTCTCCATCAGGAGGTCTATCGCGAAGTACTCGATAAAGAACGTCGCGCCGCGACGGATCGACTGCTGATAGAGCGTGTGCAGCAGCGCATGCCCGGTTCGGTCCGCCGCCGCGCACGTGCGGTGCGCGATGCCCTTGCCGAAGTGGGTGGTCATGCCGCCGAACGGCCGCTGATAGATCCGGCCCGCATCTGTGCGTGAGAACGGCACTCCGTAGTGCTCGAGCTCGATGACGGCCGCCGGCGCCTCCTTGCACATGAGCTCGATCGCATCCTGATCGCCGAGCCAGTCCGAGCCCTTGACGGTGTCGTACATGTGCCAGCGCCAGTCGTCCTCGCCCATGTTGCCGAGCGCTGCGCTGATGCCGCCCTGCGCCGCCACCGTATGGCTGCGCGTCGGGAAGAGCTTGGTGATGCAGGCCGCCGACAGCCCCGCCTCGACGAGTCCGAGCGTTGCCCGAAGGCCCGCCCCTCCGGCGCCGACGACCACGACATCGTAAGTATGGTCGATGAGCGGATACGCCCCTCGCGGCCCGGTCACGCTGCGCCCCCGAATGCGATCCGCAGCACCGCGAGAATGCTCGCGACAGCGATCAGGGCATGAATGAACGTCGACATCGCGAGCACGATCGTTTTGGCTCCGACTTCGTCGACGTAGTCCTCGACGATCACGCGAATGCCGAGCTCCGAGTGCCGGGCGGCGACCGCGATGAACAGAATCAGCGGGAGCGCAGTCCAGTCGCGCCGCAGCCACGCGATGAGCGTCGCGTAGTCGTACGACGGCAGCGAGAGCATGGAAACGACGAACCAGCAGCCGAGCACGATGAGCGCGACGGAGGTGAGGCGCTGCGTCCACCAGTGGCCGACTCCCTCCTTCGCCGAGCCGTATCCGCGCACACGGCCGAGCGCGGACCGGCGGGGGACTTCGGCTTTGGGATCGGCGCTCATCGTTCGGCGGTGCTCATCGCGCGAAAATCGCCCACCAGATGAGCACCGCGCCGAGCGCGAGCGAGCATGCGATCACCACCCAGGCGCTCGCGCGCGACTGGTTGCGCTCGATCCCGCGGCCCGTGTCCCAGATCAGATGGCGGATGCCAGCGATGAGGTGGTAGGCGAATGCCAGGAGCAGCAGCGCGTAGAAAGCCTGAAGCACCGGATGGGAGAGCGCCGGCCGTGCACTCGCGTACGCTCGCTTCCCGCTCGCGACGGTGATCAGCCAATATGCGAGAAGCGGCAGCCCGAGGCTGACGATCAGGCCGGCTACGCGATTGGAAAAGGAAGTGAGCAGGCAGTACCGGCCCATCCGATAGATGGTCCAGAACGGTGATAGCGGCCGTCCGCGTGCCGGCGCGCCGTTAGAGGCGGTTGCGCCCATGAATGCTCCCAGGAGTCGCGGAATTCTGCCAGAATTCAGCGCTCGAGGCCATTGAGCGGGTCAGGCTCGAGCGCTGGATCCGCAGCGCCTCGCTCGATCCGCCGCGCGAATTGGCCGTAATTTCTCAGTGCCATGCTCCACGATCAGGTCGCTCTCGATGATCTCGGCGTGCTGCGCATCCGCGGCACGGATGCGCTGACGTTCCTGCAAGGCCAGCTCTCGAACGATCTGGGCCGTCTCGAGCGCGAGGGCTCGCTCCTTGCGGGATTGCACAATCCCCAGGGACGTACGCTCGCCGTCCTGCGCCTGCTGCGCACAGAAGCGCACGATGTGCTGGCCGTGCTGCCGCGCGAGCTCGCCCCCTCCGTCGCTCAGCGGCTCGGACGCTACGTGCTGCGCTCCAAGGTTCAGATCTCCGATGAGTCCGCGGCTTGGCGCGTGCTCGGCGTCGCTCGGGGCGCCGGAACCGTTGTCGAGCGCCGGATCATTGCGACGCCGCACGGCGCCGATGAGACGCTCGGTGGCGACGGCGAGCAGGCGCGATCGAACGCCGTAGCGCGTCGCGAGTGGCGCCTGCTCGACATCGCGGCGGGTCTTCCGCAAGTGTATGCGAGCACCTCCGAGCAGTTCGTCGCGCAGATGCTGAACCTCGATCTCATCGATGCGATCTCGTTCTCGAAGGGCTGCTACACCGGGCAGGAAGTGATCGCACGCGCCTATTACCGCGGCCGCATC
>DASXNC010000304.1:0-1511 GCA_036495325.1 Steroidobacteraceae bacterium | reverse complement strand
ATCCCGGTCCGGCAGCCCCAGATGTTCCTTAGGTGTGACGTAACACAGCATCGCGCAGCCGAACCAGCCGATCATCGCCGCGCCGATCGCGCTCGTGATGTGGTCGTAGCCCGGCGCAATGTCCGTCGTGAGGGGCCCGAGCGTGTAGAACGGCGCCTCTCCGCAGGTCGAGAGCTGCTTGTCCATGTTCTCTTTGATCTTGTGCATCGGGACGTGGCCCGGGCCCTCGATCATCACCTGGCAGTCGCGCCTCCAGGCGATCTGCGTGAGCTCCCCGAGCGTCTCGAGCTCGGCGAATTGCGCGGCATCGTTCGCATCCGCGATCGAGCCGGGCCGCAGGCCGTCACCGAGCGAGAAGCTCACGTCGTACGCGCGACAGATCTCGCAGATCTCCTCGAAGTGCTCGTAGAGGAAGCTCTCCCGGTGATGCGCCAGGCACCACTTCGCCATGATCGAGCCACCGCGCGAGACGATCCCCGTCACGCGATCGGCCGTGAGCGGCACGTAGTGCAGGCGCACCCCGGCGTGGATCGTGAAGTAATCAACGCCTTGCTCGGCCTGTTCGATCAGCGTGTCGCGGAACACTTCCCAGGTCAGCTCCTCCGCGATGCCGCCGACTTTCTCGAGCGCCTGATAGATCGGCACGGTGCCGATCGGCACCGGCGCGTTGCGGAGGATCCACTCGCGGATGGTGTGGATGTTGCGCCCGGTCGAGAGGTCCATGACGGTGTCCGCGCCCCAGCGGATCGCCCAGACCATCTTGTCCACTTCCTCGGCCATCGAGGAGGTGACAGCGGAGTTGCCGATGTTGGCGTTGATCTTCACGAGGAAGTTGCGCCCGATGATCATCGGCTCGGATTCGGGGTGATTGATGTTCGCAGGAATGATCGCCCGGCCCGCGGCGACCTCGGCGCGAATGAACTCGGGCGTTACGTAATCCGGGATGCTTGCGCCCCAATCCTGCCCGTCGCGGAGCCCTTGCCTGCGCCGCTCGCGTCCGGGGTTCTCTCGAAGGGCGATGTACTCCATCTCAGGTGTGATGATCCCGGCGCGCGCGTAAGCGAGCTGCGTGACCGCTCCAGCGCCGCGCGCTCTCAGCGGCCGCCTCGCAAGCGGGAACTCCGGCGCGGCCGCCTTCGCGCCCGGGGCGAGGCCATTGTCGATGGGCTCGACGGCGCGGCCGATATAGGACTCCACATCGCCCCTCGCGATGATCCAAGGCTCGCGGAGGTGCGGCAGCCCGCGTGTGATGTCGATGCGCACACCCGGGTCGGTGTATGGGCCCGAGGAGTCGTAGACGAGAAGCGGCGGCTCGCCCGAGGAGGGATGCAGGCTGATCTCGCGCAGCGGCACGCGGATGTCCGGATTCAGGCTCCCGTGCAGGTAGACCTTGCGCGATGCAGGGAAGGACTGGGTCGCGACCTCGAGCGGAACAACGGCATTCATTGGATGCTCCTCAATCTTCAAGGAGATCCAGTTCGCCGCACGAGGAATGTGCCGGGCCGGCCGTA
>DASXNC010000303.1:0-2382 GCA_036495325.1 Steroidobacteraceae bacterium | reverse complement strand
CCCGAAGCGGTTCGCCGAGATGATCGGACAGGAGCACGTGCGCCAGGCCCTCGCGAACGCGCTGACGAGCGACAGGGTGCACCACGCATTCCTGTTCACGGGCACGCGCGGCGTGGGCAAGACGACGGTAGCGCGCATCCTTGCGAAATGCCTCAACTGCGAGACCGGGGTGAGCGCGGAGCCCTGCGGCGAGTGCCGCAGTTGCCGTGAGATCGACGAGGGCCGCTTCGTCGACCTCCTCGAGGTGGACGCCGCTTCCCGAACCAAGGTCGACGACACGCGCGAGCTGCTCGACAACGTCCAGTACGCCCCGACACGCGGGCGCTTCAAGGTCTATCTCATCGACGAAGTTCACATGCTCTCGACGAGCTCTTTCAACGCGCTGCTGAAGACGCTCGAGGAGCCGCCGCCTCACGTGAAATTCCTGCTGGCCACGACCGATCCGCAAAAGCTTCCGGTTACCGTGCTCTCGCGCTGCCTGCAGTTCAATCTGAAGCGGCTGCCCGCGGGACTCATCGCCGAGCGCATGGAGCGGATCCTCGATGCCGAGGGCATCGCGTACGAGCCGGCCGGCGTGCGGCTCGTGGCGCAGGCCGCGGACGGCAGCGTGCGCGACGGGCTGTCGCTCCTCGACCAGTTGATTGCCTTCGGCGGAGGCCGGGTCGGGGAGGCAGAGACGCGCGCGATGCTCGGCACAGTCTCCCGCGATCACGTCATCGCGCTCGCGGAGCGGCTGGGGCAGCTCGATGCCGCGGAGCTGATGCGCTGCGCGCGCGAGCTCGAGCAGTGGGCGCCGGATCACGCGCAGCTGCTCGATGAGCTCGCAGGGCTCCTCACCCGTGTCGCGCTTCGGCAGGCCGTGCCCGATCTTGCAGATGATGAGATCTATCCGGCCGAGATCGTGCAGAGGCTCGCGAGTGCGCTCTCACCCGAGGACGTGCAGCTCTTCTATCAAATTGCGATTCTCGGCCGCCGCGACCTGCCACTTGCGCCCGACCCGCGCACCGGCTTCGAGATGACGCTGCTCAGGATGACAGCCTTCCGGCCGAGCGGTGGTGCGGACGAGACACAACCGCGACGTGCGCCGCGACCCGTGCGGGAGGCTACCCGCGCCGACGCTGGAGTCGCTGCGCCACCCGCGGCTGCACCCGCGGGCGGACCGGCAGCGGTGAGGGGAGAGGGGACGGACGGCTCCTGGGCTGCGATCGTTACGCAGCTCGAACTGCAGGGTGCCGCACGGCAGCTCGCGAACCACTGCTCGCTCATCGGCCGGCAGGGCGGTCTCGTGCGCCTCGCCCTCGATCCGCGACATCAGCTCGTCAGAACGCGCGCGTTGGAGGATAAGCTCGCGCAGGCGCTGTCCCGTTTCTACGGGGAGCCCGTGCGGATCGAAATTGCGATCGCCGAGGAGCGGTCGGAGACGCCCGCCGAGGCCGAGCTGCGTGCCTCGCGCGCGCAGCGCGAGGCGGCGCGAGAGGTGCTCGAGCAGGATGGGACGGTGCGCGCGCTGAAGGAGCGCTTCGGGGCGACCGTCCTGCCGGATACCGTCCGCCCGCTCAAGTGATTCGAATCCATCCGAAGGCCAAGAGAACACGACCATGCGCGGCAATTTAAATAACTTGATGAAACAGGCCCAGGCCATGCAGGCGAATATGCAGAAGGCCCAGGCCGAGCTCGCGAGTCTCGAGGTCACCGGGGAAGCCGGCGGCGGCATGGTGAAGGTGACGCTCAACGGGCGGCACGAGGCGAAGCGCGTGCAGATCGAGCCCACGGTGCTCGGTGGCGAAGATCGCGAGATGCTCGAGGACCTCCTCACCGCGGCTTTCAACGATGCGGTCCACAAGCTCGAGGCGCTGGTGCAGGAGAAGATGTCGAGCCTCATGACCGGCGTGCAGCTTCCACCCGGAGTGAAGCTGCCGTTTTGAGACGCCGATGAAGCTCTCGATGCGCCTCTCCGGGCTGATCGATGCGCTGCGGGCGCTGCCCGGCGTAGGGCCGAAGACCGCGCAGCGCATGGCATTCCACCTGCTGCAGGAGGACCGGCCGGGCGCGCAATCGCTCGCGGATGCACTCGGGGCGGCCCTCGCCTCGGTGCGCCGATGCGAGTGCTGCCGCATGCTGACCGAGGGGGAGCTGTGCTCGATCTGCTCGTCAGCGCAGCGCGACGCCACGCTCGTGTGCGTCGTCGAGTCCGCGGCCGACGTGCTCGCGATCGAGCAGTCCGGAAGCTATCGCGGACGGTACTTCGTGCTGATGGGGCATCTTTCGCCGCTCGATGGCATCGGTCCCGAGCAGCTCGGTGCGCGCGAGCTCGACGCGCTGCTCGCCGGGGGCGGTGTGGAGGAGCTCATTCTCGCCACGAACTCCACCGTGGAGGGGGAG
>DASXNC010000302.1:0-4744 GCA_036495325.1 Steroidobacteraceae bacterium | reverse complement strand
GCTACCGATTCGCGGGCATCGCCGTTATTCCGTCGTTTGGCATACCAACGTGCCGCAACCGCAGGGTGGTCGTCAGCCGCTTGACCCATCCGGTGGTGCGCTTCGACTTTCACCTCATCAGCCGTCGCGGCACGGAGCTGCCCGCGGCAGCGGAGGAGTTCACCGCCTTCCTAAAGAGCTACATCGCCACATGGGCGGGACGGGCCGGCGTCCTCTAATCGAGTCCTGATGGCCCTAGCCGCGATCGGGCGACACGATGGCCGGTCACCAAAATAGTGGACAAAAAGTGGACACGGAAATTCCGGTTCACCTAAGTCGTTGATTTTGGTGGGTGCTGAGGGAGTCGAACCCCCGACTTTCGCCGTGTAAAGGCGACGCTCTACCAACTGAGCTAAGCACCCCTTGCCGCCGCGGACCCGGTCAGCATCGCGGACTGTAGCAGGGGCACGCCCGGTCGTAAAAGCTCAGGCGAACCAGTTGGCCGCACTTATCACGGCGCCGATGGCGCCCGCGCCGGCCCCGAGCGCCGGAAAGAACCTTCGCCTTGCGAGGAAATACAGCGATGAGAGCACGAGCCCGAGCTCGAGGAACCCCTCGCCGAGATCGAGCCGCAGCGCTCGCCGCTCATCGCGCTCACTCGCCGCCACACGATCCTGTGCGTCCTGCTGGATGGCCTTGGCCTGCTCCGCGTAACGGTCGCGGTCCTTCGCAAGGCGCGCTGCCACATCGCGTGCTTTCTGCGGATCCGTGGCAGTGAGCGTTGCGGCGAGCTGCGAGGCGACGTCCGTGAGGTGCTCGCGCGTCTTCTTCGCCTGGTAGTACGCCCACTGGTCGTTCGCCTGCGTGCGATCGATGACGGCCGCGGTGTGCGCGCGATGGGAGGCGATCGTCACGACCGCGAGCAAGACGCCGATGACTGCGACCATGACGCTGACACGCTTCGCGAACTCATCGCCTGCGTGCGCGTGCTCGTGCTCAACGTGAATCTCGAGCTCCGCCACCGGTCGCGCTCCGTGCCGCGTTCCGTCTCGCGCCGATCAGTACGCCGCGGCGCGCTGCACCGCGCCGTTCAATGCGCTCCGGGCACGGGCTTCAGCGTCTTGCGCCCGTTTCGCCGCCCGCGCTTCGCCTCCTCCGCGGCCGCGGCCGCCACGGCCGGCTGCACGACCGGAGGGGGCGCGATGGGCTGCGCCTCGCCGGCCATTGCGAGCGGCACCGGCTGGCGCGTGAGCGCGAGCTGCAGCACCTCATCGATCCATTTGACGGGTTTGATCTCGAGCTTCCCTTTGATGTTGTCCGGGATCTCCGCGAGGTCCTTCACGTTCTCGCTCGGAATCAGCACGGTCTTGATGCCGCCCCGATGCGCGGCGAGCAGCTTCTCCTTCAAGCCGCCGATCGGCAGCACCTCACCGCGCAGCGTGATCTCCCCGGTCATCGCGACATCCGAGCGCACCGGAATGCGGGTGAGCGCGGAAACGAGCGCGGTGCACATCCCGATGCCGGCGCTCGGACCGTCCTTCGGCGTCGCGCCCTCGGGCACGTGCAGATGCAGATCGTGCTTCTGATAGAACTCTGTCTCGAGCCCCAGCATCTGCGCGCGGCTGCGCACCACCGTCATCGCGGCCTGGATCGACTCCTGCATCACCTCGCCGAGCTGGCCGGTATGTAGCAGCTTGCCCTTGCCGGGCACGATCGCCGCCTCGATCGAGAGCAGCTCCCCGCCTACCTCGGTCCACGCGAGACCGGTCACCTGACCCACGCGGTCCAGATCCTCGGCCTTGCCGTAGCGGTGGCGCCGTACGCCGAGAAACTTGTCGAGATTGCGCGGCGTAACGCTAACCGTCTTCGCCTCCTTCTCGTGCAGGAGCTGCTTGACGGCCTTGCGGCTGATCTTCGCGATCTCGCGCTCGAGGTTGCGCACACCCGCCTCGCGCGTGTAGTACCGCACGATGTCGAGCAGAGCCGTGTCGGCGACCTTGAGCTCGTCGGACTTCAGCCCGTTCGCCTTCATCTGCTTCGGCACGAGGTAGCGCCGGCCGATGTTCATCTTCTCGTCCTCGGTGTACCCCGGGAGGCGAATGACCTCCATGCGGTCGAGGAGCGGTCCGGGAATGTTGAGGCTGTTCGCGGTGCACACGAACATCACCTCCGAGAGATCGAGATCGACCTCGAGGTAGTGATCATTGAACGTCGAGTTCTGCTCCGGATCGAGCACCTCCAGCAGCGCAGCGGATGGATCGCCGCGGAAGTCCATCGACATCTTGTCGACCTCATCGAGGAGGAACAGCGGATTGTGCACCGCCGACTTCGCGAGGTTCTGCACGATCTTCCCGGGCATCGAGCCGATGTACGTGCGGCGATGTCCGCGGATCTCGGCCTCGTCGCGCACGCCGCCGAGGGACATGCGCACGAACTTGCGGTTCGTCGCGCGCGCGATGCTTTGTCCGAGCGAGGTCTTGCCGACGCCGGGCGGTCCCACGAGGCAGAGGATCGGGCCCTTCAGCTTCTCGACGCGCAGCTGCACGGCGAGATACTCGACGATGCGCTCCTTGACCTTGTCGAGCCCGTAATGATCCTCGTCGAGCACCTGCTCGGCCTTGGTGATGTCCTTCAGAATCTTCGTGCGCTTCTTCCAGGGCACCTTCACGAGCCAATCGACGTAGTTGCGCACGACGGTCGCCTCGGCCGACATGGGCGACATCATCTTCAGCTTGTTGAGCTCGTTGGTCGCCTTGTCGCGTGCCTCCTTGGGCATGCCGGCCTTGGCGATCTTCTGCTCGAGCTCGTTGAGCTCGTTGCCGCCCTCGTCCATCTCTCCGAGCTCTTTCTGGATCGCCTTCATCTGCTCGTTGAGGTAGTACTCGCGCTGGCTCTTCTCCATCTGCGCCTTGACCCGGCCGCGGATGCGCTTCTCGATCTGCAGCACGTCCATCTCGCCCTCGATCGCGACGAGGATGTGCTCGAGGCGCTTGCGCACATCGAGGATCTCCAGGACCTTCTGCTTCTCCGCGAGTTTGAGCGACATGTGCGCGGCGACGGTGTCCGCGAGGCGCCCGGCGTTCTCGATACCGGCGAGCGCGGTCAGTACCTCCGGCGGCACCTTCTTGTTGAGCTTCACATACTGCTCGAACTGCGAGATGACTGAGCGGCCGAGCACGTCCATCTCGCGCTCCTCGTAAGCCTCGGCGTCCGGCAGCGATGTCACGTCCGCCGAGTAGTGCTCGCCTGTGTGCAGCTTGTCGATGCGCGCGCGGTCGACGCCCTCGACGAGCACCTTCACCGTCCCGTCGGGGAGCTTCAGCAGCTGCAGGATCGTCGCGATCGTGCCGATGCGATAGAGGTCGTCGACCTTCGGATCGTCGACATCCGCCTGCTTCTGTGCGATCAGCATGATGCGCTTGTCGGCGCGCATCGCGACATCGAGTGCTTGGATCGACTTCTCGCGGCCGACAAACAGCGGAATCACCATGTGCGGATACACGACGACGTCGCGCAGCGGCAGCACCGGCACGCTCGAGGCCGCCGCGGTCTTCGGATCTTTAGGAGCAGAATCTGACACGTTCAAGCCCTCGCTGGCTCGGTTCATGTATCAGGACGCCGCGGCATACGAGCGCGCGGCACCCCCCAGAAGGAAGATATCGGGAAATTTAGTCTGAATACAGCGGGAAATGGGGCTCGGCAACCCCGCTTTCAATGGGACGGCCGATCCGTGGAGCCGATACGCCGACGCCGGGTCGGGCACGATCCCTAGTACTCGCCCCATCCTTGGGCCTCGCCCCCACTTCTCGGGGGCCGCCGGCCGCTGCCGCGCCCGGCGTTGCAATTGCTCCCTGCAATTTAGTGGGTGGAGCCGGAGGCTCGGCGCGGCTCATCCTCTGAGCGGTAGACGACGTAAGGCTTCGTGTGACCGTCGATGACCGTCTCGTCGATCACGACCTTCTGAACGTTGCGCATCGAGGGCAACTCGTACATCGTATCGAGGAGGACCGTCTCGAGGATCGTTCTCAAGCCTCGCGCGCCGGTCTTCCGCTGCATGGCCCGGTGCGCGACCGCCTTCAGCGCCTCGTCCCGGAACTCGAGCTCGGCCCCTTCCATCTCGAACAGCCGGCGATACTGCTTCGTGAGCGCGTTCTTGGGCTCGGTAAGGATCGACACGAGCGCGCCCTCGTCGAGCTCATCGAGCGTCGCGACGACCGGCAGGCGGCCGACGAACTCGGGAATCAGTCCGTACTTGATGAGGTCCTCGGGCTCCACGTCGTGGAACAGATCGTTGCCGTGCGGCCGGGCGTTCGTTTCCCGCAGGTCGGAGGTGAAGCCGATCCCGCTCTTCTGAGTGCGGTTGAGGATGATCTTCTCGAGTCCTGCGAAGGCGCCGCCGCAGATGAACAATATGTTCGTCGTGTCGACCTGCAGGAACTCCTGCTGCGGGTGCTTGCGTCCGCCCTGTGGCGGCACCGAGGCGATCGTCCCCTCGATCAGCTTCAGCAGCGCCTGTTGCACGCCCTCGCCCGACACGTCGCGCGTGATCGAGGGGTTGTCCGACTTGCGGGAGATCTTGTCGATCTCGTCGATGTATACAATGCCGGTCTGCGCCTTCTCCACGTCGTAGTCGCACTTCTGCAGCAGCTTCTGAATGATGTTTTCGACGTCCTCGCCGACATAACCCGCCTCGGTGAGGGTGGTGGCATCGGCGATGGTGAACGGCACATTCAGGAGCCGCGCGAGGGTCTCGGCCAGCAGGGTC
>DASXNC010000301.1:0-3910 GCA_036495325.1 Steroidobacteraceae bacterium | reverse complement strand
GTCGAGACCAGCAGATTCTGGGTACGGGTGGAATTGGTGTCATACGTGACCGCATGCGTCGGCAACATCGAGAACCCGTACTGCCAGTCGCCGACGACGCGCGTGAGGCTCGGGCCCAGGGCGAAGTCCTTGTTGATGAGGTCGCCCGGAATGCCGTAGTCGACGACCCCGACGATCGAGAAACGATCCACGGCCGGATCGGCGATCGGAAAGGTGTAGGCCGCCTGCAGTACCTGCAGGAGCCTCGAGGCCTCGAACTGCACGCCGAAGCGATCGCCGCTCGTACCGATGCGTGTGCGCTGCCAACTCAGCGTCCCGCGTGGACCGGTGTCGGTGCCGTAGCCCCCGCTGAAGGAATAGAGATTCCTCGCGTTAGGTTGCGCGGTGATGAGGATCGGCACCGTATGCTCGCTGCGGTCGGGTTCGCCGGGCTGCACGGCGACGGTCGAGAAGTACTGGCTGTCGTCAAGCGCGAACTGCGTGCGAAGCAGCTGCGTCTGATCGTAAGGGTCGCCGGTTTTGTAGCGCAGGAAGCGACGTGCGAGTGCTTCCTTGATCACTTGCTGCTCGATCCTCGTCTCACCGAAGCGATAGCGCACGCCGGTCGCCATCACGAGATAGGCGCTCGCAGTTCCACTGCCAGGGTCGACGCGCAGCTCGCTGCGGGTCATGCGGGCGTCGAGATAGCCGTGGGTCGCCGCGACCAGCTGCAGATCGCTCTTCATTGCGTCGTATGCAGCGTGGCGCAGGCGCTCGCCCCGACGAAGCCTCGGACGATCGAGAATGCGACGGAATTGTGGATCGTCGGCGCCGGGCCCGGTCACCTCCACGTCGACCTGCTGCACGATTACGGGCGGCCCGGCGTCGATCTGAATGACGACGCTCCAGGCGCCCTTCGGCCGCTGGATGACGGTGCTCGTCACCGTCGGGCGATAGTAGCCGAAGGGCTGCAGCGCATCGTGCACCTCGCGGTCGATCCGGTCGTGGAGGCGCCTCATCAGTGCCGGGTCCACATCTCGATCTTTGTAGCGCGTGAGGCTCAGATAGGCGCTGACGTTCTTCGAGATCTCGCCTTCGACCCCGCGAATGTCGATCGCAATGCCGGCGAAGGCGGGCGATCCCGCGGTAAGGACCACCAAGGCGAGCAGCGCGGCGCGCCTGACGAGGCCGCGAGCCCGCCTCATGAGCACGTCATCTTCCGATACCCGCTCAAACCCGACCCCCCGCCCACCGCGTCACGGCCAAGCGCCCGGAGGCAGCTCGATTTCCGTCTCGCCGCTTTGATTGCCCGAGGGCTCGAAGCGGCGCTCGCGCACGAGCAGCGCGCCGTCCCGATCGATCAGGACGACCGTCGAGCAGCGCGTGCCGTACTCCGGATGAAGCACGAATGCCGAGCTCAGCACGCGCTCCCATTCGCTCGGCAGTCCCGTCTCGGGAAGCAGCTCGCCGGGGGCTGCGGGGGTGCGATCCTCGAGAATGCCGAGAAGCGCATCGACGGCGGAGCGCGAGGGCTTCCCGTGGGCCGCGAGCGCGGCGAGCCAGGATTCGAAGGCACTGCGCACGCGGGCGAGCTTCGGCCAGGGGGTATCGAGCAGATGATTGCTCAAACCGTAGAGTCCGGGCGGCAGCGGCCGCGCGAAGCCGGGCGCCCGGTTCGAGCCGTACCAAAGCTCGCGCTCGTCCGCGAGCAGAAGATTGAACCCGGAGTACTCGCTCGCGCGTGGCGCGAGCCTGGTGAGGAACTCGCCGGCGCCGTAGGACCCGGCGAGATATTGCGGGATGAGCACGCCGCGCGAGGGCGCACCCGGTGCGGGGCGCTGCAGATCACGATAGTTCGTCACGACGCCGAAGCGGCGCGATCGGTCGAGCGCGAGCCACGTGCCCCCCGCACGCAGATCTCGGCCGCCGACGAGGTACGGGGGCGCCGGCCAGCGTTCGAGCGGCGCGGCCGGGCGGTCGTGGAACTCATCGCGATTCGCTGCGGCGATCAGCGGGAAGCGCGGATGCGACCGCCAGGCGATGACCAGCAGGCACACGGGGTCAGGCGCGCAGTTTCGAGAGCGGCACTGCGGAGCGCTCGTCGAACCACGATGCGATCAGGCGGAACGAGATCGCATGCGCAGGCGGCAGGAGCGGCGTGCCCGAGGCGATTTCCTCGCGCGTAAACCAGCGCGCCTCCTCGAGCTCGCCGGTCACGCGCACCGCCGCGCCAGGTGCTGCCATCGCGCGAAACCCCAGCATCAAAGAGGAGGGAAACGGCCAGGGCTGGGAGGAGTGATAGTCCACGCGAATCACCTCGACACCGGTCTCCTCGCGCACCTCGCGCGCGACGGCATCCTCGAGGCTCTCGC
Organism: Steroidobacteraceae bacterium; assembly: GCA_036495325.1. Taxonomy (GTDB): domain Bacteria; phylum Pseudomonadota; class Gammaproteobacteria; order Steroidobacterales; family Steroidobacteraceae; genus JASHUC01. The sequence continues at coordinate 1,559 of DASXNC010000301.1, read as the reverse complement.
CCGGCTCGACGAACCCCGCAATGGTCGAATAACGCCCCGGCGGCCACGTCGGTTGACGCCCGAGCAGCGCCCGCTCCCCATCGGACACGAGCACTATGATCGCCGGGTCGATGCGCGGGAAAAACTCGTGGGCGGGGTTGCTGGTGCAGCGAAGCAGATGACCGGCCCGCTCGGCGCGGGTACGTGCGCCGCAGAGTCCGCAAAAGCGGTGCCGCAGGCGCCAGATTGACAGCGCGCGCGCGTACGCAAGGAGTCCGGCCTCATCGGTCGCGAGCCGTGCAGAGAGCGGCCGCAGCTCCTCGAAGCGCATGCCGGGCGGCGCCTCGATCGCCGCATCGGCGGCGGCCTCGACGAGGATGCATCGCGTCCCGCGAAACCAGCCGAGCAGCACGAGGTCCGCCTCGAGAGCGGAGGCGACGAGCGGATGCTCGCCGCGGAGCAGCGCGATCCGCGGCGCGCGCTCTTCCACGTCGAGCTCGGTAAGGAGCTGCGCGGTGCCACGCGAGACCAGATAGAGCGTGCGCTCATCGCTCCGCGCCTCGGTGAGCCACGTCACCGTCTCGCGCGACTCGGACCGTCGGTCGATGTAGGGGCCCGAGAAGAAATTGGGAGGGTCGCGCTCGAGGTCCATAGGCATCGCTTGCGTGGCGTGCACGCATTCTATACTCGGAGCGCCGTCCGCTCGCAGGCGAGGTCCGCACAATACGGGCAGCGCGCCTCCTTGAGCGCCATGCGCTCGGCAACGAGCAGCGCGCCGCATCCGACGCAGCTCGCAAGCCGCAGTTCATCGCCGCGGCTGAGCGCGGTGAACAGATAGACGAGATGCTCGAAGCTGATGCGCGCCGCCGGAACGAGTGCGCGATACGCCTCGTACGCTTCGCAGAGTGCGATGCCCTGCGGGACGCCCGGCGCGCGGCCGGCGATCGATGCGGTGGGGAGCGCCGCGCCAGAGGACGGTGCGCGCCGGGGCAACGCCCCGAGCAGCAGACACAGGCTCGCGATGAGCGCGGCCTCCTGTTTGAGACGAGGATTGCGCAGAAAGAACGAGGCGCGGCGCGGCGAGCGGCCGCGCGGCCGCACGAGGGCGGCGCCCGAAGCTCGATCGAAGTAACTGCGATAGAGCTTGCGGATGCGATCGTCCGTGAGCCCGGTCCAGGCGCGGATCGTCTGCGTGCGCGCCTCGTGGCGGATGAATCGCAGTGCCAGATCGAGCCGCACCCGATCGCGGCTGTAGCGGTCGTCGGAGATGCGCATATCGAGGTCCTCCCGGGCGCGGCCGTCGCATTTGGGCGCGAATCGGTCATGAATCGGCCATGAATCGCAGTCCTTCTTTGTGATAAAAATAGCAAAACGCGCCGCGCAGCGCACGCGGTGCCCCGGAGTATTAACGCGCGCGAATACGGAGGAATTACCGATGTCGGAGGACGTGATGGCTGCCGCTCGGGCGGGCGCGAGGCCGCTTTGGGCCTCGCAGTCGTGGCTGCAGTCCGATGCGCTCGATGCGCTCGCAGCGGTGAATGAGCAATGCCTCGAGCTGCTGTGCGAGCAGGCCTCGGCGC
>DASXNC010000300.1:0-4942 GCA_036495325.1 Steroidobacteraceae bacterium | reverse complement strand
CTGCGCCGAAGAAGGTCGCGACACCCTTGCCACCGCGGAATCCGAACCATACGGGAAATACGTGCCCGAGCAGTACAGCAATACCGCAAGCCGCGGCCAGCCAGTGGTGCACGGTCGCCGGGGCCGATGCAAGCCGCAGATCAAACATCGGCACGATTCTCGTGGCGAGCCACCCCTTGCCGACATCGATGATCGCCACGCCGAGCGCAAAGAGCTTCCCGTGCGAGCGCAGCGCGTTCGTGCTCCCGGGATTGCCGCTGCCGAGTACACGGATGTCGGCACGGCCCGTGAGCCGGCCGAGCAGGAGACTGCCGAGGAGCGACCCGAGCAGATAGCAGAAGAGCGATTTGAGCGCGAGCTCGATCACGGCGCGCAGAATACCTCGGCCAGCATGCAGCGCACGCCTCCGCCGCCGAGCTGCTCGATGGTCGGAATCTCGACCGTGAGGACGGTGTCGGTCCCGCCTGCGAGCCTCGCGAACGCGCCCGCATCGAAAGCACCGCGCGCCGTCGCGGACATCACCCAAACCGAGCAATCCCCGAGCGCCTCGTCCCAGCTCGCGAGCTCGAGGGCATTGCCGGCGAAACGCTCGACGCCATTGTGGCCGATCTCGATGATCTCGCGCCCTGATGCTGCGAGCCGGCCGAGCACCGCGCTACGATCCGCGGGGGCGATCGCCTCGGTACCGACGACGGCGACACGGCCGCCGATGCACATCAGAACGTTCGTGTGATAGAGCGGCGCGCCGCCTCGATCGAAAGCGTTGAACGGCAGGGGCTCGTAGCCCATTTCGCGGCACCATTCACCGAGCACTGCTTCGCTCGTGCGCGGGGAGCGGCAGGCATAAGCCACACGGCCCACATGGTCGAGGACGAGGCTGCCCGTGCCCTCGAGATAGCGTCCCGTGGCCTCATGGGCGGTGAGGTCGAGCGTGCGACGCGCGCGAAAGCCGAGCTGCTCGATCATGCGTGCGATGATCTCGGGGCGACGTTCGGGCCGCCGGCTCTCGGCCTGAAGCGGGTAGAGCACGACAGTGCCGTCGGCGTGGAAGCTCACCCAGTTGTTGGGAAATACCGCATCCGGCTTCGGCGGCTCCGGTGTGTCCTCCGCCACGCAGAGCCGGATGCCTTCGCTGCGAAGGGCATTGGCGACGCGGTCGAATTCCGCCTGTGCCCGCGCGGCGGCCTCCCCGCTCGCAAGGTTCGCCCGGCGTTGCATACGGTTGCTCGCGGCGGTCTCCGCGTTGAAATCGAACGCGGCCGGCCGCACCATCAGCACGGCATCGGCGCACTGGGGCTGCTCCATGGCGCGCATTCTCGCACGAGCGCGAGCGCCGGCGGGCTGGCCGGCCCAGACGGCAATGCGCCGCGCCGTGGCTGGCGCGCCGCGGCTGGCGCCCTGGGAGTCTCAGGTCCCCGTCGCGCCGATCGGGTCGGGAAGCTCGAACTCGCCGGTCTGCGCCTCATCGTCCGTGAGGCTGAGCGGAACTCCATTGAGGAGCCGGCGGCATAGCACTGCCGGGGCAGGCTTGGCGAACAGGTACCCCTGCGCGAGCCCGCAGCCGAGCTGGCGCAGCTTCTCGAGCTGTTGCCAGCCCTCGATCCCCTCTGCGATGACTCTGATGTTGAGGTGGCGGGCGATCGCGATGATTGCCCCGACGATTGCGAGATCGCTCATGTCGGTCACGAGATCGCGGACGAAGCTGCGGTCGATCTTCAGAAAATCGACGTGCCACTGCTTGAGGTACCCGAGACTCGAGTAGCCCGTGCCGAAGTCGTCGATTGCGATGCGCACGCCGAGATCGCGCAGCTCCGAGACGGCGTCCCGACGCGTCCCGGCGCCGCGCGACTCGCGCCGTTCGAACATCGCACTCTCCGTGAGCTCGAGTTGCAGCATCGTCGGGCTCACGTCGTGGACGCGCGTGAGCGAGCGGATCTTCTCGGGCAGGTTCGTGCGCTGCAGCTGCACGGCGGAGATGTTCACGGCGACGGGGACGGGGGCTGCCCCCTCGCGGCGCCAGCAGCTCATGTCCTCGAGCACGCGATCGAGAACGAAATCGCCGACCGCAACGATGAGGCCGGTTTCCTCGGCGATGTTGATGAAGCGTCCGGGCAGAATGTAGCCCTGGGTCGGATGCTTCCAGCGCAGCAGCGCCTCGAGCGCGGTCACGCGGTTCGTCGCGATCTCGATGATCGGCTGATAGTGCACGTCGAGCTCGTCGCGCTCGATCGCCGCGCGCAGGCTCGCCTCGATCGCCACGCGCTCGCGGATTTTGCGGGCCATGACCGGACTGAAGAGCTGAAAGTTGTTGCGGCCGCGGTCCTTCGCCTGATACATCGCGGTGTCCGAATGGCGCAGCAGCTCGCCCATGTCGGCGCCGTCGCGCGGAAAGAGACTGACCCCGATGCTCACCGTCGTGACGAGCGGCCGGCCGTCGACGATCACCGGAGCGGACAGCGCCTCGTTGATCCGCGCCGCCATCTCATTGATCACCTCGACGTGAGTCAGCGCCTGCAGCACGACGATGAACTCATCGCCGCCCATGCGCACGACGATGTCGTCCTCGCGGACCGTGGCGCGCACGCGTTCGGCCACCGTCTTCAGCAGTTTGTCGCCCGTCTCGTGGCCGCGGGAATCGTTGATGTGCTTGAACCGGTCGAGATCGAGAAACAGCACCGCGAGCATCGCGCCGCTTTTCTGCGCCTCCTCGATCGCCCCCGGCAGGCGGTGCGCGAGGTAGAGTCGATTGGGCAGGCCGGTCAGCTGGTCGTGATGCGCGAGATGGTCGAGGTGCTGCTGCTTCTCGAGCAGCTGCGCCTCGACCTTGCGCCGAAGCGTCACGTCGTTCGCGGTCAACGCAATGAGCGGCACGCCGTCGAGGTCGAGCCGGTACCCGGTCGCCTCGATCTCGAGCAGTGCTCCGCTCTTCGAGCGCTCGCGAAGCAGCATCGGCGCGTGGCAGTCGGGATCGCGGAGCCTGTCGGCGAGCGCATCGACTCCTAGGCCTTCCTCCGCGAAGATCTGCGTCAGCGCGAGCTCGCGCAGCTCCGCGAGCGAGTAGCCGATTGCGGCGAGGAAGGCGGGATTGGCATCGACGATGCGCAGGCTCGAGGCATCTGCGAGCAGCATGCCGTTCGGAGATTGCTCGAGTGCGCCCCGATAACGCGCATCGCGCAAGCTGCGCGCGCGAAACACAAGAAGACCCCAGGTGACCGCCGCGGTGGCGAGCAATCCCAGGATGGCAGCGCTCACCCACATCAAAGCCGACCCCGCACCGCTCCCCCGCCGGCGCCGTGAGCGCCGCTACCGCTTGAAATCTCAACAGGAGTCTCGCCGCAGCGCCGCATCGCGTCACGGGCGCGGCGCACAAAATTCCGGGCCGAGCCGGATGCAGGGCCTCACCGCTCCGAGGGGCGCCGGATTACGTTAAACGCCGCTCAGCCGACCGGCGGCTCGTCGAACCGGACGGTACAGTGCGCGCCGACGGCGACGGTACGCCCCACGCCCGAGGCGATCACGGCGTTCTCGCCGAACGTGATGCCCTTCAAGGTTCGATCGAAGCGAAACTGCCTGAGGAACGGAAGCGGATTCGTCGAGCGCTCGCCCGTGTGCTGATCGGTCGAGGGGATCACGCAGCGCGTCGAGGGCTTCACGAGCCGTATCCGAACCGGCTCTCCTCCGGGCGAGGCGATCTCCAAGGCCGCGATCCGATCTTCCTCGAACGGGGACAACCCATCGATCACCAGGTTCGGCCTGAAGCGCTCCATCGGCACCGGGGAGGACATGCGCGCATTCAAATACTCGAGCGAGGCCGTACTGCAGACGAGAATCGGGTAGCCGTCGACGAATGTCGTGGGCGCCCGATCCGGCGCCGCGTAGCGAGGATTTGCAACGCGGTCCATGCGCGGGCCGACGCGGACCAACCGCACCACATCGCCGATCACCTCGCTCAACCATTCGGCCGCCTCATCGCCCTGGTCCTGCGCGATGCAGGTGTCGTTGAAGATCTGCACCGTGACGGGCGCGCCCTCGATTGCGAGCGGGACTTCGAGGGCCTCGAGTCCCTCTGCGCTCAAGGTGAGCGCTTCCCGTCCGAGCGCGGGGACGACGCGCGCGAGCCGCGGGTGCGTGCGCTGCGTCACGAAGCTATCGGCCGCATCCACGGTCATCCATTGCCGGTCCCATTCGAAGCCCGTGGCGGCCAGCCTCACCGAGCCGAGCGGAACGGCGCGCGCCGATTTGACAGGATAGATATTGAGCGCGTGGACGATGGGCATGCTGCCGCTGACCTAGTAACGCGTGCCGTTCTTGTGCGTGAACCCATTGCGCCCGCGCGGCGCCCTGAGGTCGATGTCGGGATAGTCGACGTCGTCCTCCTCCGGGCGACGCGAGCCGATCTCGAGCACCACGGCCTCGCGGGCCGAGCGGTTCTGCAAATGGTGGCCGTCGGCGACGCCCGATTTGAAGCCGGCGGAGTCGCCCGCACGAAGCACCTGCTCCCCTGCGTTCGTGACGAGGACGACCTCACCCTCGATGACGTAGACGAACTCGTCCTCCACCGAGTGCCAGTGCCGCTGACTCGACCAGGTGCCGGGCGGAAGCTTGAGCAGATTCACGCCGAATTGACTGAGTCCCGCGGCATCCACGAGCCGCGTGCGGAAGCGAGCGCGGCAAGGCTCATCGTAAGGGGCTGGATAGCGACTGCCGGTCGTGACCGGCGCAGCCTCGAGATCGATTTTCTGACTCACGCTCGTCTCCTGGCCGGCCGCACTCGGTCCGGCTTCTCTGATGCGTCGCTGCGCCTCGGCCGGCGGACGACTCTCACCTTGCCGCTCCTGCCTCCGCCGCAGAAGAATCGCTCTGCCCCGTCCGCCTCGAGTCCCGATACGGCGACACCGGGGGGCATCTCCAGCGCCTCGAGCACTTCGCCCGTTCGCGGATC
>DASXNC010000299.1:0-2793 GCA_036495325.1 Steroidobacteraceae bacterium | reverse complement strand
ACCCGGCTCGGGTTGTGCTCCCCACAGCCGCTTTCCGCAAAAAGATTGCCGTTGAGATAGTAGTCCAGGTGCTCACCGTGACCGCCGGACTCGAAATCGGTATCCCAGCGCCCGAATGATCCGCCATAGCTCTCGATGCGTGTCCCGGGATAATCGAACCCTCGCTTGGTCGTGACGGTCACGGCGCCGCCGAGCGTGTTGAGCCCGAACACCGGATCAGAGCCGGGAATGACCTCCAGGCTCGCGATCGCCGACTCCGGGATGAGGTCCCAGTTCACCGCATCCCCGAAGGCTTCATTGACACGCACGCCATCGACGAACACCGACACGCCCTGCGGCGTGCCGAGGACGGGGGAGGCCGTGAACCCTCGAAAGTTCACATCCGGCTGAAAGGGGTTGCCCTGCGTGTCGTTGAGATTGACGCTTCCGGAGAGCTGATTGAGTGCGTCCGAGGTATCGAGCGCCGTGATCTGGTTGAGGTCTTTCGCCGTAATGCGCTGCACGTTTGCAGCGACCTCATTGAGCGCGGTCTCGCTCCCCGCGAGCGGCGCCGTGACGACGACTTGCTGCAGCGGCACGGTGGCCGCGGCCGCTGAGGCATCCGTCGCCCCCGCGCGCGCATCGTGAAACGCTGCCTCGAGCCACGGCGCAAGCACCGCGGCAGCGGTGGCGGTGAGTACTCGCAACAGGCGTTGAGGCCCGCGGGCCGGCATCATGCGTCGTCAGAGTTTTGAAAAGACCGGGCTCGGCCCGGCGGGTTGCAGAGCTTTTCACGACGACGCCGCGCGACCCAAGGGAGTTTTTCCCGATTTCGCCGCACGGAGCGGGGCACTCTGAGAGAGCGAGCGGCCTGTCACATAAGCGCACTCGGCGCGCGTGCGCTAAGCTGATCTTCCGAACACGAGGCAGTTCTTCCCAATGTCGGCTCGACTTCATCCCGTACCCGGCCGGAGGACGCTGGCGCCGCCATGGCGCGATGCCGCTCTCGTTGCGGCGGTGACCGTGGCTGCCGCGGTCCTCTGTTCCCAGTTCAATGTTGCGGAGCTGCTGCGACGCTTGAGCGAACCGTGGGAGCACCTGCAGCTCGATGAGTTGCCGGTGGTCCTGCTGGTGCTGGCCGCAGGCCTGACCTGGTTTGCGGCGCGCCGCTATCACGACGCTGGCCGGCAGATTGCCCGCCGACGCGTGGCGGAAGGGAGACTCGAGACCGCACTCGCCGACAATCGCCGTCTCTCGCAGCAATACGTCGAGCTGCAGGAGGCTGAGCGCAAGTCGCTCGCGCGGGAGCTCCACGACGAGCTCGGACAGTACCTCAATGTCATCAAGCTCGATGCGGTCGGGATCCGAGATCGTCGGTCTCCTGATGCGGAGGCACTGCGCGAGCGGGCGAGCGCGATCGTCGCGAACTGCAACCACATTCACGGCGCGCTTGCCGATCTCATCCGCCAGCTGCGGCCCGTCGGTCTCGACGAGTTGGGACTCGCGGCCGCCCTGGAGCACTGCATCGAGACCTGGCGTGCGCGGCTGCCGACTGCGTCATTGGAGCTATCCGTCACGGGTGATCTCGCGGGATTGCCGGAGAGCGTCGCCCTCACCGTATATCGGCTCATTCAGGAGAGCATGACGAACGTCATCAAGCACGCGGCGGCTCGACACATCGAGGTTCGACTCGATTGCACGCGATCGAATGGAGCGAGTGAGACGATCCATCTCGCTGTCCTCGACGATGGCCGGGGTGCCGAGCTCGCATTGCCCACGCGGGGACTCGGACTGATCGGAATGCGCGAGCGCGTGGCAGCCCTCGAAGGCGAGCTCGCCCTCGTGAGCTCACCGGGCAGGGGGTTCGAGCTTCGGGCGCGGATTCCCGTGCATCACGAGACGGAGAGCACCTCATGACGGCACCGGTCAGGGTCCTGCTGGTCGATGACCACGCCGTCGTGCGTGAAGGGTATCGACGGCTCCTCGAGCGGGAGCCGGATATCGAGGTCGTCGGTGAGGCGGGGAATGCGACACAGGCCTGTGAACAGGCGCTCGCGCTTTGCCCGGACGTGGTCGTGATGGATATCGCTCTGCCTGGGACCAGCGGGATCGAGGCCATGCGTCGCATGCTCACGGAGCGCCCACGGATGCGTGTGCTGATGTTCAGCATGCACGATGATGCGATCTTCTCCTCGCGCGCACTCGAGGCAGGCGCGCTCGGCTATTTGAGCAAAGCGAGCGCGCCGGAGGTCCTTCTGCAAGCAATCCATGACGTCTCGCGAGGCGAGCGCTACGTGAGCCCCGATGTGGCAGCCAATATGGCGCGCTCGGCTTCGTCTTCCGGGCTCGAGACGCTCACCGCGCGCGAGTTCGAGGTCCTGCGCCTCCTGGTGCAGGGCGAGACGCTGAAGGACATCGGCGAGCGACTGGGACTCTCCGAGAAAACCGTCGCCAACCATCAATCCACCATCCGCGAGAAGCTCGGCGCCAAGAACGGCATGCAGCTTGCGCGCCTCGGCGCGCGCCTCGGGCTCACGTAGGAGGAGCCCTCGCGATGGCACACGAAGACCTGACCTCGGCGACCGTGGGCGGCGCCTCACATCCAACCCCGCCAGCGCAGGCTGCCCGGGGCCGGATTCGAACCGGCACGGGGTTTCCCCCAAGGGATTTTAAGTCCCATGCGTCTACCAGTTTCGCCACCCGGGCAGGGTCTGCGAAGTCTGGATCTTACTGGGGAGGTCAGTTTCTCGCGCGTGCAGCCACGCGCCTGAGCTGATGCCGGGTGTCGGAAGCGGCCGCATGTCACCAAAACAG
>DASXNC010000298.1:0-8023 GCA_036495325.1 Steroidobacteraceae bacterium | reverse complement strand
TGATCGTTCACGCCGCGTTGAACGACGGCGTTGACCTTGATCGGCGCGAGCCCGGCATCGGCGGCGTGCGCGATCCCGTCGAGCACGTCGTCAATGCCGCCGAACCCGCCGCTCATGCGCGCGAACACCTGCGGATGGAGGCTGTCGAGGCTCACGGTGATCCGGTGTAGACCGGCCGCCTTGAGCTCCGCGGCGTGGCGCGCGAGCAGAACGCCATTCGTCGTGAGCGCGACGTCCTCGACCCCCGGGATCGTGGTGAGGTCCCCGATGAGATCCGCGAGGTTCGCACGCAGCAGCGGCTCGCCGCCGGTCAGCCGAAGCTTGCGCACGCCGAGCCGCACGAACGAGCGCGTGAGCCGTACGATCTCGTCGAATGACAGGCGCTCGGCGGTTTTAAGGAAGCGGTAGCTCTCGTGGTACTGCTCGCGGGGCATGCAGTAGGGACATCGAAAATTGCAACGGTCCATCACCGAGATTCGGAGGTCGCGCAGCGGCCGCCCGAGCGCGTCACGCGGGCGCGGAGCGGTGAGCGGAACGACGGCATCCTGCGGCTGCTCGATCGAAGACATGGCAATACCAGCGCCGTGGGCGGAAAGGGAAGGAAGTACGGATGATACAGGGGATTAGAGCCGAGGCCGCGCCAGGCCTCACCAACGGTATAGGCGTGTAACGAAGCCTTTGGGGTAGTCGTTCGGCCCGGGCGGCAGCTCGACGAATCCGTCCGTGCCCGCAAGACCCGTGAAGTCGCCGGACCCGTTGGTCGGGCAGGGCGCGGCCCAGGGCCTGCCCCACTCATCGGGCTCGACGCGCACCGGCAGGAACGAGGCAAGCTTCCCCGAGACGGCGACCGGTGCACCGAGGGCGATTCGCTCGGGTGCTGGCAAAGGCTGGCCCATCGCCGCATAGAGCGCTGGAATCACGTAGCGGGCGAGACAGACGAGCGTCGAGACGGGATTGCCCGGCAGAGCGAACACGGCCGCGCCGCTTGGGGCGATGCCGAACCAGAGCGGTCGCCCCGGGCGCTGGGCCACGTGGTGGAAGATCTCGCGTGCTCCGAGCGCCGCGAGCGCTCCGGGCACGAGATCGAACCGTCCGGCAGAGACGCCGCCGCTCAGAATGAGCACATCGTGCGTATCGAGGTGGAATTTGAGCCGCGTGCGCAGCTCCTCCGCATCGTCCCGCAAGTGCTCGTCGCCGACGCGCAGGAACCCGTGGCTGCGGAGCGCCGCCAGTATCCCGTAGACGTTCGAGCGGCGAATCTGGTGCGGCAGAATTGCCTCACCCGGCTCGATGAGCTCGTTACCCGTCGAGAGCACGGCAAGGGCGGGCTGATGACTCACCCGCACACGTGCCATCCCGGCGGATGCCGCGATCGCGACCTCCGGGGCGGCGAGCCGTGTGCCTGCCGCAAGCAGCAGCGAGCCTTGCTTCGTGTCGCTTGCCCGCCGGTGAACGTGTTGCCACGGCTCGACGGAGGCACCGGGCCGGAGCCTGGCCTCCCCGTTCGCCAACTCGACCTGCTCGATCGGAACGACGGCGTCGCACCCACCCGGCAGCACGGCCCCGGTCATCACCTCGATGCAGCCGGCGCGCGAGCCAAGCGCGAGCGGTGGATCGCCAGCCGCCTGCATCCCCTCGACTCGCAGGCGCTGCAGGCCGTCGTGCGCGGTCGCACTCGCGAATGCGATCCCATCCATCGCCACGCGATCGAACGGCGGCTGGTCCCGCTCGGCGTAGACGTTCTCCCGTAGGACTGCGCCGGCGATTTGCGCGAGCGGGAGCGATTCGATCGGCAGGCAGGGCAGGTGCTCGCCGATCAACCGTTCGGCATCCGCGGGGGTCAGCATGGCAGGACGGGGGTGGCGGCCCGCGTGCGCTGCGCGGAGCGCACCCGCCGACTTGCGGCGCAGCGCGCCCCGCCGCCGCAGAACTCAGACCTAGCTCTTGTTCTTCTCTTTGTAAACCTTGACTTGGTCATTGAACTGCTTCGCGAGGGCACTGTCCTCGTCGACCGCGGCGTCATTCTTCTTTGCCCAGACGTTGTCGAGCTGGCCTTTCTCCGTCTTCGCCTTGCTCGCATCGGTGGGATCGATCTTGGAAACCGCGGTGTCGTGCTCGAGCTTCAGACAGTCCGTGTACGCCTTGATCGCCTGATCGAACGCGCGGACGGCCATCATTCCATTGATCATGTCCTGCTTGCTTGCCGTTGCCCCGTCGGGAATCTTGCCGGGTGGCATGGGATGGGTGCAGGCCGCATGAGCCTCGGCGCCGGCAAGGGCCGCCGCCAGAAACAAAACCGATACTGATCGCTTCATTGGGGTTCCTCCTAAGGGCCTATCTTATGCGATCGCGGAGGAGGACTCATGATCGATCTCATCGTGAATGGCCGGTCAGTCGAGGTCGATGACGACCCCGCGACGCCGCTCCTGTACGTTCTTCGCGGAACGCTCGGGCTCAATGGCGCAAAGTACGGCTGCGGGCTGGGGCAATGCGGCGCGTGCACCGTGATCGCGGGTTCGCAAGCGATTTTCTCGTGCATTACCCCGATCTCGGCGCTCAGGGGGCAGCACATCACGACGCTCGAAGGGCTCGGCACGCGCGGGCGACCTGGCATCGTGCAGCGCGCGTTCATCGCGGAGCAGGCGGCTCAGTGCGGCTACTGCATCCCGGGGATGATGATGCGCGCGCAGGCGCTGCTCCAGCGCAACCCGGCGCCGTCGGATGCGGAAATCCGTGCAGCGCTCGCTCCGCACTTGTGCCGCTGCGGCTCTCATATGCGCGTGCTGCGGGCCGTCAGGCGCGCCAGCCGCGCGAGTCGGGCGGTGCGACGATGAGCGGGCGCGGCGGAAGCCTCATCTCGCGGCGCGTGGCGCTCGCAGGCGGCGGCGCGCTCGTCGTCCACTTCGCGCTCGGCACCCGAGGCGCCCATGCGGCCGGATCGCCCGGATCGGGCGCAACCGGCTTCGGAGGTCGCGGGGGTGTAGGGCGGGCGGGGTCGAGTCTGCCCGGGAGCCTGCGGCGGTGGCCGATGCTCGATTCCTGGCTGCGCGTCGATGCAAGCGGGGCGATCACCGTATTCACCGGCAAGGCGGAGCTCGGGCAGGGGATCGAGACGGCGCTCGTCCAGATCGCGGCCGAGGAGCTCGCCGTGGTCCCCGCGAGCATCACGATCGTGACCGCGGACACGGGCCGCACGCCCGACGAAGGCTACACGGCGGGCAGCCACTCGATGCAGGACAGCGGCACGGCGATTTTGAATGCGGCGGCGCAGGCCCGCGAGATTCTCGTGCGTCTCGCGGCTCGACGCTGGCGGCTGCCGGCCGAGGGGTTGCGCCCCGAGAGAGGAGCCATCGTGGCACCCAACGGACGCCGAATCGGCTACGGCGCGCTGGTCTCGGCGCAGACGCTGCACGTGCGCGCGGAGCCGCATTCGCGGCTTACAGAGCCGGGCCGGCACCGGCTGATCGGCGCCTCGATGCCGCGACTCGACATCCCCTTGAAGCTCACAGGCGAGTCGATCTACGTCCAGGACCTGCGGCCGCCCGGCATGGTCCATGCGCGCGTCGTGCGGCCGCCGAGCTACGGCGCGCAACTCGTGTCCGTGGACCTCGAGGCGGCGCGACGGCTGCCGGGGGTGATGCAGGTGGTGCGCGACGGAAGCTATCTCGCAGTCGTCGCCTCGCGCGAGCACCAAGCGATCGTTGCGATGGAAGCGCTCGCCCAGGCGGCCCGCTGGAGCGAGCGTGCCGAGCTCCCGGATCGGACGAGGCTTTACGAGGCGCTCGCGAGCTGGCCGTCGCGCGCGCTCGACATCGCGGGCGATCGGGCCGCAGAAGGCCGGTCACCCTTGGCGCCCGCCGCCCGCATGCTGCAGGCCGAATACCGCCGGCCTTATCTGATGCACGGATCTATCGGTCCCTCCTGCGCGGTCGCGCGGTTCGAGTCCGATCAACTCACGGTCTGGACGCACAGCCAGGGCGTCTTCCCGCTGCGCAGCGCGCTTGCGGAGCTGCTGCAGCTGCCCGAGGAGCGAGTGCACTGCATCCAAGCCCAGGGGTCGGGGTGCTACGGCCACAACGGCGCCGACGATGCGGCCGCCGATGCCGCGCTGATCGCACGGGCAGTGCCCGGGCGCGCAGTGCGCGTGCAGTGGATGCGCGCCGAGGAGAATCTCTGGGAGCCGTACGGTCCCGCAATGCTTGCCCGCGTCCGCGGAGAGCTCGATTCGAGCGGGCGCATTGCTTCCTGGGAATACGAGCTTTGGAGCAACACACACTCGACTCGCCCCGGCGGCGCCGGCAATCTCATGCCCGCGTGGTTCCTCGCACACCCGCTCACCCCGCCGGCGCCCCATCCGATTCCGCTGCCGGAGGGCGGAGGCGACCGCAATGCTCTCCCGTTCTATCGCATCCCGCGCGTTGGCGCGCGCTTCAACTTCATTCCGCAGATGCCGCTCCGCGTCTCGGCCTTGCGCTCACTGGGTGCGCACCTGAACGTATTCGCCATCGAGAGCTTCATGGACGAGCTCGCACGCGCCGCCGGGGTGGATTCGATCGAATTCCGCCTACGCCATCTCGAGGATGCGCGGGCGGTATACGTCGTCCGAACTGCCGCGGAACGCTTCGGCTGGTCGCGCTGGGCACCCACCGCAGGTGTCGGACGCGGCTTTGCGTTCGCTCGCTACAAGAATCTCGCGGCCTATGCCGCGATCGCGGTCGAGGCAGAGGTCGATCGCGACGGGAGGGCACGGCTGCGGCGCGCCGTCGCCGCCGTCGATTGCGGTATGGCCGTCAATCCCGACGGTGTGCGCAATCAAATCGAGGGCGGCATTCTGCAGGCCGCCAGCTGGACCCTGAAGGAATCCGTCGCATTCGATCGCAGGCGCATCACGAGCCGCGACTGGGCCTCGTACCCCATCCTGCGCTTCGAGGACGTGCCGGATTCCATCGAGGTCGTCATCGCCGAACGGCCGGGAGAGCCCTTTCTCGGCCTCGGCGAGGCGGCGCAGGGCCCGACCGCGGCGGCGATCGCCAACGCGATCGCGGACGCGGCCGGCGTTCGCATCCGCGAATTGCCGCTCGGTCAGAGCGCGTCCCAAATCCGCGCAGGAATCGTCCTACGCACAGCCTGAAAAGCACGGGCTCGCGCAGGGTTGCGAGCGGGAGTTCAGCCTGCGCCTCGCATTGACGCGCGCCCGCGGCGACCGGAAGCTGCCGTCATGGCACGGGCGTTGTGGAAGGGCGCGATATCTTTCGGGCTCGTCTACGTCCCGGTGCAGCTGCATTCGGCTTCACGGGATTCGGCGCTGAAGATGCACATGCTCGACCGGCGCGATTTCGCGCCCGTCGGCTACCGGCGCACGAACAAGCGCACGAGCGGCGAGGTCGCCTGGCAGGACATCGTCAAGGGCTACGAATATGAGAAGGGAAAGTACGTCGCCCTTTCCGAGGGCGATTTCCGCGCCGCGAACCTGAAGGCGAGCTCGACGATCGACATCGCAACTTTCACCGAGCTCGGCAACATCCCGCCCGAGTACTACGAGACGCCGTATTTCCTCGAGCCGCAAAAGGGCGGCGAGAAGGTCTACGCGCTGCTGCGCGAGGCGATGCTGCACACACGTCGCGTTGCGGTCGCGACGCTCGTGATGCACGGCCGACAACACCTTGCCGCCGTCGGCGCCGATGAGCGTACGTTGAAGCTCAACACGCTGCGCTTCGCCGAGGAGCTGCGTGGCATCGAGGGACTCGAGATACCCGCGAAAGGCGCGCGCGCCGCGGGACTGACCGCAAAGGAGCTCGGTATGGCCGAGAAGCTCATCGAGGGGATGAGCGCAGCGTTCGAGCCCGAGCGCTATCACGACACGTATCGCGCAGATTTGCTTCACCGGATCGAGGAGAAGGTACGCAAGGGCGAGACGCATGCGCTCGCTCCCGAGGAGGGCGAGGAGGAGCCCCGCACCGCGCAGGTCATCGATTTGATGTCGGCGCTCCGCAAGAGTCTCGAGAGCCATGGCGAGGCGCGGGGCGATGGAAAAGCCGATGCTCGCCGGCCGGCTCGGGCCGGGTCGCGGTCGACGCACGCCCGCGCGCACGGGACCCACCGGAAGCGCGCGTAGCGCGCCTGGGCTGCGCGCTTGGCGGCGCAAGCGAGATCGGGCAGGGCCGCCCTGGTGAGTCGCGGCGCGAGCAGGTCGAGGTCGCGCCGCGCAAGGGCCGACTCGCCGCCGCAATTCGTTCCGCCGCAGCTCGCCCGCCTGGTCGAGCGACCTCCGTCCGGGGCGGGCTGGGTGCACGAGATCAAATTCGATGGCTACCGGCTGCAACTGCGCGTCGCGAACGGTTCGGCGCAGCTCAACACCCGCAGCGGCCTCGACTGGACCCAGAAGTTCCACACGATTGCAGAGGATGCGCGCAGCCTTCCCGACTGTCTGCTCGATGGCGAGGCGGTTGCGCTCGATGCGCGCGGCACGCCGAGCTTTCCCCTGCTGCAGGCGGCGCTCTCGGCGAACGATACGCGGAACATCGTGTACTTCGCCTTCGATCTGCTGTACGTCGATGGCGAGGACGTGCGCAATGCGCCTCTCGCCGAACGCAAGCGGCGGCTCGCGCAGCTGCTCGCCTCGAGCAAGGGTCACGAGCACATCGTCTACGTCGAGCACTTCGAAGAGAGCGCGGAGGCGGTGCTCAAATCGGTCTGCCGGATGGCACTCGAGGGCATCGTCTCGAAGCGTCTCGATGCGCCGTACAGGTCGGGACGCGGAGATGCGTGGGCGAAGGCGAAGTGCCGCGGGGGGCAGGAGGTCGTGATTGGGGGCTGGACCCGCGAGCGCAACGAGCTAAGCTCTCTGCTTGCCGGTGTATGGTCCGGGAATCGCTTCGTCTACGTCGGTCGCATCGGCACGGGCTTCAGCCAGGCGACTGCTCAGTCGCTCATCAAGAAGCTGCGCGCGCTCGAGATCGAGACGAGACCGTTTGATGCTGCACCGCCCCTGCCCCGTTCCCGGGAGGTGCATTGGGTGCGGCCCGAGCTCGTCGCGGAAATCGAGTTCGCAGGTTGGACAGGAGACGGCATGGTCCGGCAAGCGGCGTTCAAAGGCCTTCGGCAAGACAAGCCAGCGCGGCAAGTCACCGCGGAGCGGCCCGCGGGCGGTGCGGGCAGTCGGGCGCCGCAATCGCGCGGTCGAACGCCCGCGGCGCGGATTCGGGCGACGATGGCGCATCGCCCCACGGCGGAGCCGCCTGGCCGCGCGACGAAGCGCAGCCCTGCGACGCAGCCGATCGTCCCGGCGCGGCCCGCGCGAGGTGGGGCTGCGGGGCGGCCCACGAATGTTCTCGGCGTCGAGATCTCCCATCCCGAGAAGCCGCTCTGGCCCGACGCGGGCGACGGGCGTCCCGTGACGAAACTCGATCTCGCCGAGTACTACTCGCTTGTCGGTCCTTGGATGATGGATCACTTGCGCGGCCGGCCCTGCTCGCTCGTCCGCGCTCCCGACGGGATCGGCGGCGAGCGCTTCTTTCAGCGCCACGCGATGGCCGGCGCATCGTCCCTGTTCAGCCTCGCGCGCGTGCCAGGCGACCCCAAACCGTATCTGCAGATCGATCGCGTCGAAGGATTGGCAGCCGCGGCGCAGATCGGCGCGCTCGAGCTTCACCCCTGGAACTGCGAGCCCGACCGGCCAAACCGTCCAGGGCGGCTCGTCTTCGACATCGATCCGGCGCCGGATGTGCCGTTCGCGCACGTGGCCGCGGCAGCCCTCGAGCTCAAGGAGCGGCTCGAGGCTCTGGGTCTTGCGGCGTTCTGCAAAACGACGGGCGGGAAGGGACTGCACGTCGTCACGCCGCTTGCGCCGGGCGAGCAGCTCGACTGGCCGGCAGCGAAGACTTTCGCGCAAGCGCTCTGCGCACAAATGGCCGCCGACAGTCCGGACCGATTTCTCGTCAACATGTCGAAGCGCGCACGCACCGGCCGCATCTTCCTCGATTACCTGCGCAACGATCGTTTCGCCACGGCCGTGGGGGGGCGG
>DASXNC010000297.1:0-2346 GCA_036495325.1 Steroidobacteraceae bacterium | reverse complement strand
AGTGACCCGTGCCGAAGTCATCGATCGCGAGCGATACCCCGATTTGCTTCAGGCGTGCGAGGCTGCGGGCGGCGAG
The DNA here is from genome assembly GCA_036495325.1 of Steroidobacteraceae bacterium. Taxonomy (GTDB): domain Bacteria; phylum Pseudomonadota; class Gammaproteobacteria; order Steroidobacterales; family Steroidobacteraceae; genus JASHUC01. The sequence continues at coordinate 2,270 of DASXNC010000297.1, read as the reverse complement.
GTCCGGTGCGCTCATGGCGGCGGACTCGGTGATCTCGAGCTCGAGGAGCTCCGGCGGTAGGCCAGTTGCGGCGAGTGCCGCGGCGACGCGTTCGGCGAGGTCCTCGCATGCGAACTGAATCGGCGAGAGGTTGACCGCGACGGTGAGCGGCTCGCCGCCCGCGTCAATCCAGGCTCGCATGTCGCGGCATGCCGCCTCGAGCACCCACTCGCCAATGGGCTCGATGAGCCGCGACTCCTCGGCGATCGGGATGAAGAGCGCGGGTGGAATGAGTCCGCGCTTCGGATGCTGCCAGCGCAGCAGCGCCTCGACGCCCACCGGCCGGCCAGTGAGCGTGTCCATCTGCGGCTGGTAGTGGACGACGAGCTGGCCGGCCGCGAGCGCATCGCGCAGCTCGGTCTCGAGGGCGAGGCGCTGGTCCGCCACCTGAGTCATTGCGGAGCGGTAGACTTCGCAGGTGTCGCGTCCGCGGGCCTTGGCGGCGTACATGGCGATATCCGCGCGCTTGAGCAGCGTCTGCCCGTCCGCGCCGTCGTCCGGAAAGACGCTGACTCCGGCCGACACCGTGATGTGCACCGCGCTCCCGTCGATGTCGAAGCGGCCGCGCAGCGGCGCGAAAATGCGCTCGACGATGGACTCGATCCGCGCGCCGGCTTCGAGCGAGGTCAGCACCACGACGAACTCGTCTCCACCGAGCCTCGCGACGATGTCCGTGTCGCGCACGGCCGCACGGATACGGCGCGCGAGCTCGGAAATCACGCGATCGCCTGCATCATGCCCGAGCGTGTCGTTGATCGTCTTGAAGCGATCGAGATCGATCATCATGAGCGCGATCCGGCCACGGCACGCCGCGGCAGCCGCGAGGGCCTCGGTAAGCCGCGTGCGCAGCGCGAGGCGATTGTCGAGGCCCGTGAGCGGATCGTGGTAAGCGAGAAACGAGATGCGCTGCTCGGCGCGCTTGCGGTCGGCGATGTCCTCGATCATGGACCACATGAGCCGCGTGCCGTCGCTCGCCGTGACGCGGATGCCAGTGATCTGCACCGGGATGCGCGCGCCATCCTTGCGCCTCAACTCCTTCTCCACCGGCCCGAAACGGCCGCTCCGCATGAGCCGCTCGAAGCGCCCGCGCTGCTCGTCCCCGCCCTGATGAAGAATGGAGTCCCACCAGCTCATTCCGTCGAGCTCCGCGCGGCCGTAACCCGTGATGATCTCCATCGCCTGGTTCGTCTGCAGGAAGCGCCCTTCGCTGTCGGAGAGCGCGATCCCGAGCGGAGAGAGATCGTAAAGGCTGCGCAGCTTCTCCTCGCTGACACGCAGCTCCTGCTCCGCAAGCTTGCGGCGCGTCACATCGTTCACGTAGCCGGTCCAGGTGGTGCTCCCGTCCGCGTTGCGCTTCGGAATCGCATTCGCCTCGAGCCAGCGAAGCTGCCCGTCGGCCGTGATGAGGCGGTGCTCTGCGTGCCAAGGCGTGAGGGTCGCCGCCGAATGCAGCATCGCCGCGTAGTCGAGCGTGTTCTCTTCGGGATTGACACCAAAGCCCGACATCGTGCGCTCGTCGCTCATCAGCTCCGCCGGATCGACGCCGTACAGATCGCGTGCGCCGGGGCTCGCATAAAGGTAGCTCGGCCGCCCGTCGGTATCGAGCCGCCACTGGAAGATCATCCCGGGTACGTTCGCCGCGATTACCGCGAGATTGTCCGCCGCTCGCCGCAGCTCATCGTCGGCGTGCCGCTGCTCGGTCACATCGAGCTGCACGCCATAGAGCCTCAAAGGCTCGCCGTTCGCCGAGCGCTCGAGAATGCCGCCCACGCCGAGCACCCAGCGCCACGACCCGTCCTTCGCGAGCACGCGATGGTAACCGCGGAAGAACTCTGCTCGACCGGCGAGCACCTCGGCAACGGAGCGGTCAGCCTCCGCCCGGTCGTCCGGGTGACACAGCTCGCGCAGCCCCGTGCTGTCGATCCGAAGCTCGTCTGGATCGTAGCCGAGCATGCGGCAGAACGACTCGTTGAGCACCACGACCCCGCGCTCGAGATCGAGCTCCCAGGAGCCGAGGTCCACGCACGCCATCATCATGCGGGCCCGGTGCTCACTGATTCGCCTGGCCTCGCGCACGCTCACCTGTTCGGTCACCTCCCGGTGGATGGCAATGTAGCCTTCCACCTCCCCACTCGGATCGGGGAGCGCCTGTACGTCAGCCTCGATCCAGCGCTCGGCGCCCGATTTCGTGCGCACGAGCACCTCGAACCGTGCACCTGTTTTCTGCGCGT
>DASXNC010000296.1:0-3169 GCA_036495325.1 Steroidobacteraceae bacterium | reverse complement strand
AGCGCGATCTGGGGTTTGCGAGCACCAATCCCGACGGGCGGGTCGAGCTCATGCTGAGACTGGGACAGCGCGATCGGGTGCGCGTCGATTATTTGCAGCTCGACCGCACGGGAGATGCGGTGCTCACCCATACCGTCGTCTTCGGGAACCAGACCTTCCTTGCGAACGAGGAGGCGGTGAGCTCGCTCAACTGGAAGACCATGGGCTTCACGTACACCCACGCGTTCCTGCAGACGCGGAGCGTCGAGGTGGGCGCAGGGCTCGGCGTGCATCTGATCTCGACCGATGTGCTCGGCACGGTACCGGTCACGTTTCAAAGCCACGAAACCTCGAGTGCGGGCGCCTTCCCCACGATCGCTCTCGAGGCGATGTGGCGCATCTCGAGCCGCTTCGCGTTCACCGGCCGCGGGCAGTACCTCGGCGCGGAGACACGCGGCTTGACCGGTTCGCTCGGTGACTACCACGGGGACTTTCAGTACCGGTGGCGCTCGCCGTTAGCGATCGGAATCGGCTACTCGTATATGCGCGCGAACTTCCAGTCCATCACGCACGGCACCCCGGGGCGTCTGACGCTGTCGCTCGCCGGACCCGAGCTATTCCTGCGCGTGAGCTTCTGAGCCCCGTCCTGGCCGCTCAGCGGCCGATACCCGAGAGTGCCTGCTGCCCGATGTCGCGCCGGTAGCGCGCGCCATCGAAGTGGATGCGCTCCACCGCAGCGTAGGCTCTCGCGCGGGCCGCAGCGAGGTCCTCGCCGAGTGCCGTGACGCCGAGCACTCGTCCCCCGCTCGTCACGACTTCGCGATCTCTCAGCGCCGTACCGGCGTGAAAGACCTTCGTGTGCGGCAGCGACGCTGCCGCGTCGAGCCCGCTCACGATTTTTCCGCGCGCGTACTCGCCCGGATAGCCACCGCTTGCCATCACGACGCATACGCTCGCGAGCGGACTCCACGTGGGCTCGAGGCGCTCGAGCGTGCCGCCCGCGCTCGCATCGAGCAGCTCGAGCAGATCGCTCTCGAGGCGGGTGACGTACACCTGCGTCTCCGGATCGCCGAAGCGCGCATTGAACTCGAGCACTCGCGGGCCGGATCGCGTCAGCATGATGCCGGGGTAGAGAATACCCCGATAATCGATGCCCTCGGCCGCGCAGCCGCGCAGGAAGGGATCGAAAACGGCAGCCGCCGTTGCCGCGAGCTGCGTTTCACTCAGGAAAGGCGTCGGGCTGTAGGTGCCCATGCCGCCCGTGTTCGGGCCGAGGTCGCCGTCGAGCGCGCGTTTGTGATCCTGGGACGTCGGGAACACCCGTGCGATGCGCCCGTCGCAGAGCGCGTGCAGTGAAAGCTCGACGCCCTCGAGAAATTCCTGCACGACGACGCGCGCGCCGGCTGTACCGAAAGCCCGCTCAACCATGATCCGATCAATCGAGCGCTCGGCCTCTGCCGTGCTCGCTGCGAGCAGCACGCCCTTGCCGAGCGCGAGCCCGTCCGCCTTGACCACGCAGCGTCCGCCGAGCTGCGCGGCGAAGCGCTTCGCCTCGGTCGGATTGTCGAACACGCCGGCTGCGGCGGTCGGAATGCCGTGCCGCTCCATGAAGCCCTGCGCAAAGGCCTTTGAGGCCTCGAAGCGGGCCGCGCTGCGGTTCGGACCCCAGATTCGAAGACCCTCGCTCTGGAACAGGTCGACGATGCCGAGAGCGAGCGGATTGTCGGGACCGACCACCGTCAGATCGATCCGCTCCGTGCGCGCGAACTCCGCGAGTCCGAGGAGATTCTCCGCGGCGATGCTCGCGCACTCGACGGGCGCGCCGTTCTTGACGAGGCGCTCGGCCGCGATGCCGGCATTGCCCGGAGCGCTGATGATCCGCGATGCGTGCGGAGACTGGGCGAGCTTCCAGACGAGCGCGTGCTCGCGGCCGCCCGATCCGACGACGAGTAACTTCACTGAACGATCACGGTCAGTGGCGGAAGTGGCGGATGGCGGTGAGCACCATGGCCATCCCGCGCTCGTCCGCGGCGGCGATCACCTCGTCGTCGCGGCGTGAGCCGCCTGGTTGGATGACGGCGCGGATGCCGTGGTCGGCCGCCACGTCGATGCTGTCGCGGAACGGGATGAAGGCGTCAGACGCCATGACGGCCCCCGCCGTCTCGAGACTCTCATCGAGCGCCTTCATCGCCGCGATGCGGCAGGAGTGAACGCGGCTCGTCTGTCCGGCACCGATTCCGATCGTCGCGCCATCGCGCGCGTACACGATCGCGTTCGACTTGACGAACTTGCACACCCGCCACGCGAACTCAAGATCGCCGAGCTCCTCCGGAGTCGGTGCGCGCCGCGTGGCGACAGTCATCGTCTCGGCCTTCGCTGCGCCCGCATCGCGCGTCTGCGCGAGCAGTCCGCCCGTGACGCTGCGATATTCCATGTCGCTCGTCGGATGGCGCTGCAGGTCGCCGAGCGCGAGCACGCGGATGCCCGGCTTGCCGGCGAGAATGCGCAGCGCATCGCTCGAGACTTCCGGCGCCGCGATCAGCTCGGCGAACTGGCGCGCGAGGATCGCCTCGGCAGTGGACGCATCGAGCGGGCGATTGAACGCGATGATGCCGCCGAAGGCGGAGGTCGGGTCGGTGCGGTACGCCGCCTCGTACGCCGCGAGCGCGTCCGAGCCGAGCGCTGCGCCGCACGGATTCGCGTGCTTGACGATGACGCATGCGGGCTCCTCGAACTGGCGCACGCACTCGACGGCCGTGTCCGCGTCCCCGACGTTGTTGAACGAGAGCTCCTTCCCCTGCAACGCGCGCGCGCTGGCGATGCTCGCGCCGCGAAGCGCGGGATCGCGATAGAACGCCGCGAGCTGATGCGGATTCTCGCCGTAGCGAAGGTCCTGCACCTTCTCCCAGACGAGCGGGAGCGTCGCGGGAAAGCGCTCGCCGCTCACGGGGTGCTGCGCCGCGAGAAAGCTCGCGATCATCGTGTCGTAGCGCGCGGTGTGGGCGAACGCCTTGGCTGCCAGGCGCGAGCGCAGCGCAAGGCCCGTCGCGCCGTCGTGCTCCTCGAGCTCTCGCGCGAGCAGGCCGTAATCGGCTGGATCGACGACGACCGCGACGCTCTCGTGATTCTTCGCGGCCGCGCGGATCATCGCCGGGCCGCCGACGTCGATGTGCTCCACCGCTTCACGATA
>DASXNC010000295.1:0-6297 GCA_036495325.1 Steroidobacteraceae bacterium | reverse complement strand
GAGCCGCGCTGCGAGCTCGCGCGCCGTAGAGCCGCGAGTGGCAGGTCCGCTGCAGAGGATCCATGCATCGATGGCCGGCGCGACCACGCGCCCGATCGCTTCCACGTCCTTGTCGCGCAAGATGCTGCACACCGCGTACGTTCTTCCGGCTGGGCGCCTCGCGCACAGATTCTCCTCGAGCACCTGCGCGGCCGGCTCATTGTGTGAGACATCGAGGATCCATTCGACGGCATCGGCCGCATCCCCGCCGGGCACGGGCAGGCGGACCGTTTGAAAACGACCCGGCAGCCGCACGGCCCGAAGCGCCTGGGCGACTCTGCCGAGATCGAGACGGCCGGGTCCGGCAAGCGATTCAAAGGCGGCGAGCGCCGTCGCCGCGTTGCGATATTGGATGCGGCCCGCGAGGGGCGGCCCCGGCAGGCCGTCGAGCCTCGAGCCGAGACCGCGGTAGCTCCAGCGATCGCCTTCAGTACTCCACGAGAAATCGCGCTCCGCGACCGCGAGCCGCACACCAACGCTCTTGGCCGCTGCAAACACGCTCGCCGGCATCTGCGAAGAACCGAGCACGGCCGGCCGCCCTGCCCTGAAGATTCCCGCCTTCTCGGCGCCGATTGCATCGAGTGTGTCGCCGAGCCAATCGCGATGATCGAATCCCACCGAGCAGAGCACCGCGACATCCGCGTCCACGACGTTCACGGCATCGAGCCGGCCGCCGAGACCGACCTCCAGCACCGCCACATCGACCCCGCGATCCGCAAAGATGGCAAGCGCCGCTAGCGTGTTGTACTCGAAGAACGTGAGCGTCGTCGCCCCGCGTGCCGCCTCGATCCGATCGAATGCGCGAACGAGCTCGTCGTCTTCTGCCTCGACGCCGTCGACGCGCACACGCTCGTTGTAGCGCAGCAGATGCGGGGAGGTGAGGCTGCCTGCGCGGTACCCGTGCGCGAGTAGGATCGCCTCGAGGTAGGCAACCGTAGAGCCTTTGCCGTTGGTGCCCGCCACCGTGAGCACGCGATACGGAGGCTTCGTCAGCTCGAGCTCGCGGGCGACGGCGCCTACGCGCTCGAGGCCGAGGTCGATGCTACGGACGTGGACCGTCTCCTGCCGCTCGAGCCATTCGGACAACGTTCGCAGGCGTGCCGTCATGCCGCGCGCGCTTCGAGCGGCGGGAGCTTCAGCAGCAGCCGCAGCAACCCCGCGCAGCGATCGCGCATATCGCGACGGTCCACGATCATGTCGATCGCGCCGTGCTCGAGCTGGAACTCGCTCCTCTGGAAGCCCTCGGGCAGCGTCTCGCGCATCGTCTGCTGGATGATGCGCGGGCCGGTGAAGCCGATGAGCGCGCGCGGCTCGGCGAGATTGAGATCGCCGAGCATCGCGAGACTCGCCGATACGCCCCCGGTCGTCGGGTCCGTCATCACGGAAATGTAAGGCAGATGCGCCTGGGCCAGCTTCGCGAGCGCCGCGCTCGTTTTCGCCATCTGCTGCAGCGAGAACAGCGCCTCCTGCATGCGCGCGCCGCCGCTCGAGGAAAAGCAGATGAGCGGCATGCGGTTCTCGATGCAGTGATCCACCGCGCGTTTGAAGCGCTCGCCGACCACTGAGCCCATAGAGCCGCCGAGGAACTGGAACTCAAACGCGCACGCGACCACCGGCAGCCCGTGCAGTCGCCCGGCGAGCGCGACCAGCGCGTCCTTCTCGCCGGTCACCTTCTGAGCCTGCGCAAGACGATCCTTGTAGCGCTTGCTGTCCCGGAATTTGAGCGCGTCCTCCGGGTTGATATTGGGTCCGATCTCGACGTTGTCCCCCTCGTCGAGAAAGTATGTGAGCCGCTCGCGCGCGCCGATGCGCATGTGATGGCTGCACTTCGGGCACACGTACAGATTGCGCTCGAGCTCGGCGCGGTAGAGCACCGCATCGCAGGCCGGGCACTTGATCCACAGACCCTCCGGCACCGAGCGCTTGCGCCGCTCGGTCTTGATGCGCGAGGGCATTATCTTTTCGAACCAGGACATACTCACGGTGCGCTCATCGAGCCGGCCGAGGCAGGCCCCGGATGATATCCCAAGCGGATTCCCCCGCGGGGTCGGGAAGCGCGAAACTCTCCGAGTAGCGCACGCGCCAGAGATAGAGGCCATCCGCCGGGGCCGTCGCGGCGGCGAGCGTGCGGTCGCGCGAGGCGAGAACCTCTCGGGCCCACGCGGGCTCGGCCCTGCTGCGGCCGACCGCCATCAGCAAACCGACGATGTTGCGCACCATGTGATGCAGGAAGGCGTTTGCGGTCGCGCGCACGATGATCCATTCGCCGCGGCGCTCGACGGCGAGCTCCTCGAGCCGGCGCACGGGGCTGCGCGACTGGCATTCCGCCGCGCGGAACGCGCTGAAATCGTGCTCGCCGGTGAGGTACGCGGCTGCTTCCGCCATGCGCCGCTCATCGAGCGGATGATGGATCATGGTCGCGCGCCCGCGCGCGAGCGCCGAGCGTGTGCCGCGATTGAGGATCAGATAGCAATACGTGCGGCTCTCGGCGCTGAAGCGGGCATGGAAATGCTCAGGCACCTCGCGCGCCCAGTGCACGCTCACATCGGGGGGAAGATTCGTATTTGCGCCGAGTGTCCAGCCGCGCATCGTCCGCTGCGCGTGCGTATCGAAATGCGCGACCTGCCCCACCGCATGCACACCCGCGTCCGTGCGGCCGGCCGCCGTGAGGCTCACCGGTTCATCGGCAACACTGATAAGAGCAGCCTCGGCGACACCCTGCACCGTCGTGAGGCCGGTCTGGGCCTGCCAGCCCGCATACCCGCGGCCGTCATACTCGAGCCCGAGCGCAATGCGCGGCATCAGCGGGCGACTCCCGCCGTCCCGGCGGAGTGCCGCGGCCTGCTGCGCCGCTCGACCGCCGGCATCAGCCGGGGAGCGATGCGATCAGGCGCTCGGCCTCTTGTCTCTGCACGACCGAGCCCTCGTTCAGTACTTCCTCGAGGATGTTGCGCGCGCCCTCGGGATCGCCCATGTCCATGTACGCGCGGGCGAGATCGAGCTTCGTGCCGACCTCGCTCATGGTGACTGGATCGAGATCGGGAAGCGCCAAATCGTCGGTGCCGAGGCGCTGAGTCTTGGTGAAGCCGACGTCCGGCACCGTCGCAGTTCCGACATCGAGATCGACCGGGCCGGCGCCGTTCGTCCGTGCGATCTGGGTGGGCTCGCCGATCTCGAAGTCGACCGTGCCCGTCTTGAGCGCAGCGAGCCGCGACGTCTCGGAGAGATCGGCCGCGACCGCGAGCGTCCGAGTACGCATCGTGCCCTCGGAGCCCTCGGCGAGCGGGTCCTCGTCGAAATGCCACGTGCCCGTCTCACTCACCTGAAGCTCGCTGGGAGACCCCCGTCCGGCAGCCTCCATCAGCCGCCGCGAATGCTCGTCGAGTCCCGCAACCATCGTCGGCGCATCGGCCCCGGAAGCGAACACGGGCTGATCGATCGTGTCGTGTTGATTCGCACCGTTGACGCGATTCGCGCCGGCCTCGTGGTCTCGCGCCGAGACATCGGGCGCCGGGGCGAGCGCAGTCAGATCGAGCCCGAGGTCATCGAGTGCGACCTCGGCCGTGTGCTCGCTCGCACCGGCCCGCAGGGCCATCTCGACCTTCTGCCGGATGCCCGGGCTCTCAGCCGTACGCAGCGCGGGCTGCTCCACGGTCGGCGCCTCTGTCGCTGCATCGGACGCCCAGGGTGCATCGCGCTCCATCGTCGCGGTCATCTCGCGCGTCACGCCGGTCATCTCGCGCGTCCGCGCTGTCATCTCCCGGGTACTGCCCGTCGAGCCGTCTGCGCCGAGCATCCGTTGCGTCGCCGTTACGACCTCGCGCTCCGCGGTGACTTCCGCAGACTTCGCGAGCGTCTCGTCGAGCGCGAGATTCCGGTCAGTGGCGCTCTGTGCGGCAGACTCGGCGGCGTGGTCACGGTCGCCGATCGCCGAGCCGATGTCGAGATCGACTCCCTCGTCGGCCGGTGAGGATTGCGAGCCGAGCACGTCGAAATCGACAGCCTGGTCGCCGGCCTGCAGATCGAGATCGACGCCGCCCGCCGCCGCGCCGCTCACTCCCGCCCCGGTCGCGAACAGCGGGTCGTCGGGGGCGAGCTGCTTGCCCATGATGACGATCTTCTCCCACTCCCCGGGGGCGGCCGCCGTCCGGGCCTGCGCGAGCTCGCGCGCCGTCGCGAGGAACTGTTCCTTGTTTCCCCAGACGAAGAACACCTCGAGCAGCTTCAACTTCAGATCGCGCCGATCGGGCTCGCGCTGGATGGCGATGCGCACCAGGTCCGCGGCCTGATCGTAAAGGCCGTAGGCCATGTGGAAATCGGCTTCGGCGAGCGGATCGCCCTGGTCGAGATTGATGGCGGTCTCGCCGCCCATCGCGTCGCCTGCCTCGACGTGGCGCGCCGCCGGAGCGGCATCCGTGTCCTCGATCCGCCCCCGCTCGTGCGTGCCCGATTCCTCGACGAGGAAGCTGTTGTCGCGCCTCGGCGCCATCTGCGGCGCCGTTTGCGGGAAGGCGTCCTCGGGTTCGTCAGCGCCGCCGAAGAACGAGGTGCTCCCGAGCGGCGGCGTGCCGCTATGGGGCGATCCACCGGCTTCCGCGAGCCGGCCCAGGGAGTCGTCGAAGCCGGCCTTGCGCCGCGCGTTCCACGCGCGGAAGCCGAGAAGGGCCAGGAGCGCCACGACCGCTGCAGCGAGCACCCAGCCGAAGCTGCCGAGGGAATCGAGCCAGGAGCTCTCGGGCACCGGGTGAGGCTTTGCCGTGGCAGGATGACTCACGGGGCGGCGGGCGACCGTGCCCGCTGCCGGCGCATTCGCCACGGCCGCTTGCGGGGCCGGAGCCGGGACAGCCGACGGCGGGGTCGCTGACTGTTGAGCTTGCTCTCCGGAGCCAGGCGTCGGCTGAGCGGCGGCGACTGCCGAGCTCGCCGACTCGGCGCCAGCCGATACGGCTGCACCGGATGGCGGATTCGCCGCTTCCGGCCCGCGAGCCGCGAGCCGCGCCTGCAGCTGAGCCAGCTCCGCGTTCTTGAGATCGATCAACCGGCGCGACTCATCGAGCTGTGCCTGAAGCGACTGCACCTCGCCCTGGAGCGACTTGGATGCCGCCCCGGACCCAGCGGTGCCTGCACCGGCGCCTTCACCGGCGCTAGCAGCGCCGGCGTCGCCCGTATCCGCGCCCGGCGCCACGAGATGCAAGCGGCCGGACTGCTCGCCGGTGCTCGCTGTGCGGGCTGCCGAGCCGCGCCAGGCGGCGTATTGCCGGTGGACCTCGACGCTCGCCTGCGCCGCGGTGATCGCACCGACAGCCGACTCGCTCGGGACGCGGAGCACCGCTCCCGAGCGCAGACGGTTCATGTTGCGGTCGAACGCCTCCGGGTTGGCCTGGAAGGTCGCCACCATCCATCGGTACTCGTCGGACCGGCTGGCGACTTTCAAGGCAATGCGCGAGAGCGAATCGCCCGAGCGCACGGTGTACGTCGACGGCTCGCCTGCTGTCCCGGTGCCCTCGCTGGCTGACGAGGCCACACCTTGCGCCGGGGCGCCAGTGGCAGCCGGTGCAGCCGCAGCCGGCGCAGTGCTCGACGGCGAGGCGGCTGCCTCGTTGCCGCTGGCAGCTGCGGGCGTCGCAGAGCCTCGCTGGATCGTGCCTTCGTTCGCCGCAGTCCCGGTCGTCGGTGCTTCGACCGGCTCATGAGCGACGCGTCCCGTATTCGGCGTGTAGACCGGCGGATCGAGGAGCACGGTGTACTCGCGAACGAAATGGCCGCGGTCCCAGTCGAGCTCGACCAGCAACGTAAGGAAGGGCTCCGTGACCGGCTGCAACGAGCGCAGCTCGAGCACGTCGCGCCCGCTCGCCGTGTGCACGGTCCGGACGGTCACATTCGACAGAAACGCGGGCCAATCGAGTCCATGCTGCGCGAACGTGTCGCGAGAGGCGATTTTCGGGGTCAGCGTCGCGAGCTCGTCGGCAGTCGCGCCGACCAGATCGATGCTCGCATCGAGCGGCGCATTGAGCGTCGAGTTGAGATGGATGTCCCCGAGGCCGAGAGCCATCGCGGCCGACGGGCCCGCCATGAGCCCCGCCAACACCCACTTCACGGATTTGGCCACCATCACGACACCCCGAACTGCATTGGCCGGCTAAGGACCTATGTAAATACAAAAGGATGGACGGTCTGTCGACCGTCCATCCCATGGCTTTCGATGTAACTTATCACGGGACATCCGTCGGTTCTCATCGCCCTATCCCGGCGCATCTC
>DASXNC010000294.1:0-2034 GCA_036495325.1 Steroidobacteraceae bacterium | reverse complement strand
GGTGCATGCAGCGGCCGACGATTCCAGCCATTGAAGGCAGGAATGGTCCCGGACCGCGCGTGTCGCTCGCAAATGCGAACCCCAGCTCCTCCTCGAGCGCCAGCGCGTGCGGATTGAGCTGCCAGCCTGCGGCCGCATGCGAGCGCGGCGGCTCACCGAAGACGGCACCGAATGCATCGATCGCGCGCGTGAGCTCCCGGCGAGTCCAGGCCGCGTCTGCCGCAGCGACACCATCCTGCCAGCGTATGTGATCGTGGCAGTGCACGCCGACCTCGAACCCCGCGTCCCGAACCGCGCGCATCGCCTGCCCTGCGCGGGCCCCGATATGCGGGCCCGGAAGCAGCGTACCGTAGAGCAGTGTGCGCACGCCGTAGTGCGAAGTGACGGAGGTGCGGCGCACCTTGCCGAGGAAGCCGCGGCGGAAAACGCGCTTCAGCGCACGCCCCGTATGATCCGGGCCGACGCTGAAGTAGAACGTGGCCTGCAGATCCAGCCGCTTGAGCAGCGCGGCGAGCGCCGGCACACCCTCGAGCGTGCCGCGCAGCGTATCCACGTCCACCTTGAGCGCGATGCGGCGCTGGGACGCGGCGTCGCGGCCCGACCGTGCCTCGCGCTCGAACGCTCCCCCGCGCTCGGGTGCGCTCATCCCGCCTCGACGAGCGCGCGCGCCGCCGGCAGGTTCGCGCGATACGACTCGAAGATGCTGCGCACGGCGGCCGGCATGTCGACCCGCGGTGTCCAGCCGAGCTCCGCCGTCGTGTTCTCGATCCAGGGCACGCGGCTTCGCACGTCCTGGTACCCCGCGCCGTAGTATCGCTCGGCCGATACCTCGACGAGCTTCACGCGGTCGGCTGTTTCGGCATACACATCGATCGTCTTCGCGATCCGCAGCATCAGCTCCGCGAGCTCGCGAACGGACAGGTCGTTCCGCGGGTTGCCGACGTTGTAGATCTTTCCCGAGGCGACCCCGCCCGCATTGGCGATGATGCGCATCAGACAGTCGATGCCCTCGGAAATGAACGTGAAGCAGCGCCGCTGCGTGCCGCCGTCGACGAGCTGGATGTTCTCGCCGCGCACGATGTTGCCGAGAAACTGCGTGAGCACGCGCGAGCTCCCCTCCTTCGGCGCCGTCATGCGATCGAGCCCGGGACCGATCCAGTTGAACGGCCGGAACAGCGTGAAATCGAGCCCGTCCTCGGCCCCGTAAGCCCAGATCACGCGGTCGAGAAGCTGCTTGCTGCAGGAGTAAATCCAGCGCGATTTCGGAACTGGGCCGAGAACGAGCGAGGACTCGTAGGGGTGGAACTCGGCGTCGGCGCACATGCCGTAGAGCTCGGAGGTCGAGGGGAAGATCACGCGCTTCCTGTGCTTCACGCACGCGCGAATGAGCGGCAGGTTCGCCTCGAAGTCGAGCTCGAAGACCCTGAGCGGAGCGCTGATGTAGGTGGCCGGGGTCGCGATGGCGACGAGCGGCAGCAGCACGTCGCACTTGCGAATGTGATACTCCACCCACTCGCGGTTGATCGTGATGTCGCCCTCGAAAAAGTGGAAGCGCGGATTGTCCATGAGGCCCGCGAGGCGGTCGCACTCGAGGTCCATGCCGTACACGTCCCAGTCCGAATCGCGAATCACGGCCTCGGAGAGGTGATGCCCGATGAATCCATTGACGCCGAGAATGAGCAGCTTTTTCATAGTTCCCTCGCAAGGAACCCCGCGACTTCAGTCGGGGGAGGAATTGCGTGCGGCTCTTGAGCTGTATCAATATCCAGTATACAATTCGAACGCATGATGCGCACCGCCTCGATCAAACTGGGTGTGAACGCCGGTCAAGTCGCAGCGCTCACTGCGCTGCAGGCGGCCTACGCAGATGCCTGTAACCGCTTGGTGCCAGTCGTGCAGGAGCATCGGCTCTGGAACCGCGTCGGGCTGCACAACCGCGCCTATAGCCGGCTTCGCGCTGAAACGGCGCTCGGCTCGCAGATGGCCTGCAATGCCATTTTCACCGTCTGCAAAGCATACAAAGCCTTGAGAGCG
>DASXNC010000293.1:0-2602 GCA_036495325.1 Steroidobacteraceae bacterium | reverse complement strand
TCTTTCTCGTTGCGCGGCACGCGCTCGAAACCGAAATCAGCCAGCGGCTCGTCGCTCATCTCTCATTCGCTTCGCGGCGCAGTGCCGCAGTTTAGACCGTGTCTCACGGGATCCCGAACTCTCGCGCGCGAATCGCTCGCGATGAAATGCGCGGCGCTACAGCCGAGCTTCAAACATTTGCTTGCAATTTGTCATGAACGCTGCGCAGAATCCGCCTCGGCTGAAGCGGTGATGCGAATCATCGCGACAGCCTAATAAACGGGGGTCTTGAAACACTCTGGGCCGAGCTTAACCGCTCGGCCCTTTCTTTTGCGCGGCCTCCGGGCGTGTGTCGGTGCCTCTCCGTGCATCGGCTCGTGCGCCGAGCGATGCGGCTCGTGCTCCTCATTTGCCTGCCGCCCGCACGCGCGCTTGATAGTCGGCCCATTTACGGTCGTGCTCGCGGCCGAGTTCGTGCAGGTACTTCCAGCTGTAGAGCCCGGTGTCGTGGCCATCGTCGAACACGAGCTTGATCGCGTATTGCCCGATCGGCTCGATTGCGCGAACGCCGACTCGCTCTTTACCGGTGACGAGCACGCCCTGCCCGGGACCGTGACCTTTGACTTCCGCCGAAGGAGAGTAGACGCGGAGATATTCGAACGGCAGCTCGAAGCGACTGCCGTCGTCGAAAGTCACTTCGAGCAACCTCGAGCGGGTCCGCAAGCGAATCTCGGTGGGAACTGGATCTGCCATAAGGACGGCAGTATAAATAGCTGCCTGCATTTTGTGCGATGCAGCAAAAGCTCGGGCGAGCCCGGGAACCCCATGCGGCTTATACTTCGGGATACACCTTCGTGGACCCTCAGTCGCCCGAACCCTTCGGACACATGCAACCTACCGACACCGCTCATCCGGATTACTTCCACCGCGTCGTCGATTGCCAATGGGCCTGTCCCGCCCACACTGACGTTCCCGAGTACATCCGCCTCATCGCGCAAGGCCGCTTCACCGATGCCTACATGGTGAACCGGGAGTCGAACGTATTTCCCGGCATCCTCGGGCGGGTCTGCGACCGGCCCTGCGAGCCGGCCTGCCGCCGGGGCCGCGTCGAGGCGAAGCCGGTTGCGATCTGCCGCTTGAAGCGCGTCGCGGCCGACCAGCGCGAGGATGTGACGAGCCGCCTGCCGCGGGTTCCAAAGGTCAAGAACGGCAAGCGCATCGCGTGCATCGGAGCCGGGTGCGCCTCGCTCACGGTCGCGGACGACCTGCTGCCGCTCGGCTACGAGGTGACGATCTTCGAGCAGTACGGTGAGCCGGGCGGGCTCATGCGCACCAACATTCCCTCGTTCCGGCTGCCCGCGCACGTGCTCAACGAGGAGATCGCGATGATCGTAGATCGCGGGGTCGATCTGCGCCTCAATCATCCGATCGCGAGCATGCGCGAGCTGCTCGATAAAGGCGGGTTCGACGCCGTGTTCGTCGGCTCGGGAGCCCCGCATGGCAAGGATCTCCATATTCCCGGCCGCAAGGAGGCCGCGGCGAACATTCACATCGGCATCGCCTGGCTCGAGTCGGTCGCGTTCGGCCACATCGAGCGGATCGGCGAGCGCGTGCTCATCATCGGTGTCGGCAACACGGCGATGGACTGCTGCCGCACCTCGCTCCGCCTCGGGGCCAAGAGCGTGAAGGTCATGGCGCGCAAGCCCCGCGGGTTCTTCAAGGCCTCGGACTGGGAGCTCGAGGACGCCGAGGAGGAGAGCGTCGAGATCGTCGTCAATCACTCGCCGAAGTCGTTCGTGATGGAGAACGGCAAGCTGGTCGGCATGCTGTTCGAACGGATGGAATACGACCTGGATGCCCGCGGCCGCATCACGGGCGAGCGCTCGGTCGGTGAGCAGTTCCTGCCCGCCGACGATGTCATCCTTGCGATCGGACAGGAGAACGCCTTCCCGTGGATCGAGCGCGATCTCGGCATCGAGTTCGACAAATGGGACGTGCCGGTCGTCGACAAGACCACTTTCCAGTCGACGCGCCCCGGAGTCTTCTTCGGCGGCGACGCGGCGTTCGGTCCGAAGAACATCATCTGGGCGGTCGAACACGGCCATCAGGCCGCGATCTCGATCCACAAGCACTGCCGCGGCGAGGCGATCACGGAGCGGCTCCCCCCGGGAGTGCACCTGCAGAGCCGCAAGATGGGCATGCACGAGTGGTCGTACGCAAATGACTACTCCCCGGTCGAGCGGCGGCTGATGCCGCACGTCTCGCTCAAGGAGCGCTTCAAGAAGCTCAACATCGAGGTGGAGCTCGGATTCACGGCCGAGCAGGCCGAGGCGGAAGTGCAGCGGTGCCTGAACTGCGACGTGCAAACCGTCTTCAGCGCCAAGCTCTGCATCGAGTGCGACGCCTGCATCGATGTGTGTCCGGTCGATTGCCTGACGATCACGCACAACGGCGAAGAAGCGGATTTGAGGGGGCGCCTCAAGGCGCCCGCGAAGAACCTCGCCCAGCCGCTGTACGTGTCCGCTGCGCTTCCGCAGACCGGGCGCGTCATGGTCAAGGACGAGGACCTGTGCGTGCACTGCGGGCTCTGTGCCGAGCGCTGCCCGACGGCAGCCTGGGACAT
>DASXNC010000292.1:0-1916 GCA_036495325.1 Steroidobacteraceae bacterium | reverse complement strand
GGCCTTGCCGAGGGCATAGACTCGGTCGCTCACTGGGCCGCTATCGATGCCGGCGGAGCGACCGTGGCCGTACTCGGCACACCCCTCACCGCCGTCTATCCGCGCGCGAATGCGGACCTTCAACGCCGGCTCGCACGCGATCATCTCATCGTGAGCCAGGTCCCGATCGTGCGCTACGCACGGCAGGGCACGTCTCGGA
Organism: Steroidobacteraceae bacterium; assembly: GCA_036495325.1. Lineage (GTDB taxonomy): Bacteria > Pseudomonadota > Gammaproteobacteria > Steroidobacterales > Steroidobacteraceae > JASHUC01. Next base: position 1,717 of record DASXNC010000292.1, on the reverse strand, counting down.
ACCGCCAGTTTTTTCGAGACCGGGATGCGACGCTCGCAGCGCTCTCCGAGGCCATCGTGATCGTGGAGGCGGGCGATCGCTCCGGGGCCCTGATCTGCGCGCGGCACGCGCTCGAATTGCGTCGGGCGGTTTTCGTACCGGAGCGATGCTGCCGCGATGCGAATCTCGATTGGCCGATGCGGCTCATCCGGCAGGGCGCGGTTTACGCGCGGTCGATCGAGGACATCGATGCGTGTCTTGCGCTCTGAAGCGAGCTTCGTCTGGATCGACGAGACGAGCCGCCGCGATCACTGGTCGCTCGCGCGCGACGACCATTGCCTGTTCCTCGGCGAATACGTGCCGGGCGGCGGCTGGGCCTCAGGAGCTCTCAACAGTCTCATCCTCGACTTCAAACGTGCGCCGTCCCGCATCGGCGCGAGCCCGCACGCGGTGGCCGTGCGCCATTTCAAGGAGCTCGCAATCGCCACAGTCGCTCGGGCGCTGCGTTGCGCGTTCGGCAGGGCGGCGGTCGAAACGGCGCTGACCTTCGTGCCGCTGCCGACCTCGAAGCGGCCGCGCGATCCCGATTATTGCGACCGGCTGGTGCGTGCGCTCAATTGCGCATTCCACGGATGGGATGCAGATATCCGGCCGCTGCTCCGGCACAACGCCGCCGCGCGTGCAGATCACGAGCAGCATGCGCAGCGCTTGCGGCGCGCCGAGCTGATGCGATTGATGGAGCTCGACCGCGCGCAGCTCGCGCGGCCGCTGCGGCCGGTCGTGGTTCTGTTCGACGATGTGCTCACCTCGGGGAAGCATCTGAGCGCGGCAAAGGCGCGCATCCGGGAGCGCTTTCCGGAGCAGGCGGTCATGGCCGTGGTGGTGGCGCGGGTCTCGCGGGGCGCAGAGGCAGGGGCCAGCACGCCGGTTGCTTAACCTCCGGCATGCAGGTCGATTCGGCAAGCGCCGCACGGAATGAGCCGGGGCCAAGCGCGAGCTCAGCCCGCGCGGACGCACAGGCGCTCTTGCCGGCGATCGCCAGTCGCTCGCGCAAAGTTGTATTTGCCGCGACGGCGGCGAACATCGCGATAGCCGCGACGAAGTTCGCGGCTGCGTGGCTCTCGGGCAGCTCGGCCATGCTGTCGGAGGCCATTCACTCGGTCGCGGATACCGGAAACCAGCTGCTGCTCCTGCTCGGCCTCAACCGCAGCCAGCTGCCTCCCGATGAGTCATACCCGTTCGGGCACGGGAAGGAGCTCTACTTCTGGAGCCTGATCGTCGCGATTCTGCTGTTCGGTGTCGGCGGCGGCATGGCGCTCTACGAGGGCATCTCGCACGCGCTCGCCCCGCGGCCGCTCGAGAGCGCTTTCTGGGCGTACGTCGTGCTCGGCATCGCCGCGGTGTTCGAGGCATCCTCGCTGACGGTCGCGGTGCGCGAGCTCCTGAGCCGCCGCGGCCCGCGTGCGTTCTGGCTGCGCGTTCATCGCAGCAAGGACCCCTCGGTCTATACGACGTTCTACGAAGACTTCGCGGCGCTGCTCGGCCTCGCCGTAGCCTTTCTCGGCGTCTTTCTCGGGCATCGATTGCAGAATCCCTATTACGACGCGGGCGCTTCCATGCTGATCGGCGTGATCCTCTGCGTCGTAGCGCTCACCCTGGTGTACGAGAGTCGCGGCCTGCTCATCGGCGAGAGCGCGAGCCCGGAGATCGTCGCGAGCATCCAGGAGATCGTCGACGC